>NZ_JBSFWT010000051.1:0-54214 GCF_053594975.1 Streptomyces sp. NPDC002537 | reverse complement strand
AACCTGCGGGGCCCCTGAGGCTTCCGCTGTTCCCGAATCTCGAAGTCCATCGCATCCCCTGAACTGGGGTGTTGCGACGACCACTAGAACGGAAGGATCGACTGGGGGCCTTCGTAAGGGTGGGCACAGACGGATTTGAACCGCCGACATCTGCTTTGTAAGAGCAGCGCTCTACCGCTGAGCTATGCGCCCTAGGACGAACAGACAGCCTACATGCCGAGGGGCCGGTCCTCGCAAACCCTGGTGGCCCGGGGGTTATCCCCACCCCAGGTCCGGTAGCGGGCGTCATCGCCGCGCGGTGATTGTCTCCCTAGGGTCGGAGACGTCAGCGTCCGGCCTGCCCCCTACGGAGTCCCCATGAAGTCCCGCACCGCCCGGTTGTCCCTCGTCGTCGGTGGCGTGCTGCTCGCCGGGGCGGGCCTGGCCGGCTGCGGGGGCGCGAACGCCGACGAGGCCGACCCCGAGAGCAGGGCGTTCGCGCTCTCCGGGCAGGAGCTCACGGTGGACTCCGACAACTCGGAGCTGGAGCTGGTGCCCGCGGACGGCAAGGACGTGAAGGACGTCAAGGTGACCCGGCGGTTCTCGGGGTGGACCCTGGGCGGGTCGTCGAAGGCCTCGTGGGAGATGGACGGGCACACCCTCAAGCTGCGGCAGCACTGCAGCGGCCTCGTCTCCAACTGCGAGTCCAAGCACACGATCGAGGTGCCCCGCGGCGTCAAGGTCACCGTCAAGGACGGCAACGGCAGCATCCGGGCGCGCGGCTTCGACCAGGACCTCACGCTCACCTCCCACAACGGCGCGGTCCGGGTGACGGACTCCAGCGGCGCCCTCGACCTCTCCAGCTCCAACGGCGACGTGACCGCCACCGGCAGCGCGTCCCCCCGGGTCAGGGCCCACTCCTCCAACGGCGGCGTCCGCGTCGCGCTGACCCGCGTACCCGAGCGGGTGGACGCCACCAACGACAACGGCAACGTCAGGATCGAGCTGCCCCGCACCCCGTACAAGGTCGACGTGCACAGCGGCAACGGCAGGACGCAGGTGGACGTCCCGACCGACGACACCAGCCGGCACACGGTCTCCGGGCGCAGCAACAACGGTGACGTGAGGGTGGTCACCGCGGGCTGACCGCCCTGGGTGTTCGCCCCCGCCGGGTGGGAGAATGGCAGCCGGGCCAGGGGCGATCCACCGGGAGAGGGCAAGTGACGGCGATCTTCGCGCAGTCCGTACGGCAGTCCGTACGACCGGCACGCCGCCGTTCCCGCTCCGCCGCGGCCGTCGCGGCCGCGGCCCGGGAGACCGTCGCGCTCGCGCTGCTGCCCCTGCCGCTGCTCGCCGCCGCGCTGCCCGCCGCGTTCACCGGTGGCGGTACGCGGCGCTGGGGCCGGGGCCGCGGGGAAGGCCGGCGGGCCGACGCGCAGGCCGCGAAGGACGCGGCGGCCGCCGCGTTCTACGAGCTGGACACCGCCCAGCGCGACCTGCGGATCTCCATCGAGACGATCACCGCGGTCGACCCCTCGCCCGCCGCCCGGCGGGCGGCCGCCGACTTCGCCGCCCTCGGGGAGCGCATCGACCAGGCGTCCCACGCCTACATCACCGCCGTCGACGCCCACGACCTCGACCGCGAGGACCTCGACCCCGGCTCGGCGGACCGCGCGCGCACGGAGCTGACCCGGGCCAAGGACGAGCTGATGCGGGTCAAGGCCGACCTGGACCGGTTCGGGGCGGGCCTGGGGACACTGCTGCGGGCGGCAGAGGACCAACTGGCCCTGCTCGCGCCCGCCGTGGAGCGGGCCCGGCAGCGGCTGCTCGCCGCGAGCGAGGCCCTGGACGCCGTCCGGGCCTCGGGGCTGCGCGCCGACGACCTGGCCGCCCGGCTCGCGGCCCTCTCCCCCGAGCTGACCAGACTCAACCAGGGCGCCGGGCAGCACGGCGTGCAGGAGACCGTCGCGCGCGCCGAGCGGGTGCAGCGGGACGCCGAGGCGATCCGCGCGGACGCCGAGGGGCTGCCGCGGAAGGCCGCGGACATCGACAAACGGCTCGTCTCGCTCCGCACCCGCGCCCAGGCGATCACCACCCGCGCCGCCGGGGTCGAGCCCGTCCTCAGCGAGCTGCGCCGCCGGTACAGCGCCGCGTGCTGGCAGGACCTCCAGCGGGTGCCGGAGGAAGCGGCCCGCGCGGTCGCCCAAGCGGAGGAGAAGCTGCGGGAGGCACAGACGGCGCGCGCGGAACAGCGCTGGCCGGACGCGCTGGCCGGGCTGACGACCGTACGGGCCCTGCTGAGCACCACCGACGAGGCCGTCTCCGCCGCGGGCGAGCGGCTGCGGCGGCTGGACGAGGTGTCGTCCGACCATCAGAAGGAGGTCGAGCGCACCCGCTTCGCCGTGCGGGACGCGCAGCGGCTCGCGATGGCCGGGCGCAGCACGCCCGACCCGCGGCACGCGGGGCCGTTGGACGAGGCCGTGGCCCGGCTGGACCGGGCCGTCGCCGGGCTCGGCGGGCGGCATCCGGACTGGTGGCACTTCCTGCGGGAGACCGAGGCCGTGCGGGCCGTCGCGGCGCGGGTGGTGCAGGAGATCCGGCAGGCCGCCGCGCCGCGCTAAGCGCTCCGCTGGAAGCCCCGTATGCCATCTGCGGGTGCGTCGTGGCTGGTCGCGCCCACGCGGCGGAGCCGCAGATCGACGCTTCCCCGCGCCCCTTCGGGGCGCCACCGAACCGCATTGGACTTCGCCAAGCCCGCTTGGCCGGGCCCCGCTCAGCCGACCCGGCGGGCCAGCGTCAGACCGTCCGCCACCGCCAGCATGACCGACTCCATGCGCTTGTCCGCCGCGACATGGGTGTTGAACGCCCGGACGTGGTGGCCGTTGGTGCCGGGGGCCGGGTCGAGGACGGTGCCGCTGAAGAGGACGTTGTCGGCCACGATCAGGCCGCCGGGGCGGAGGCGGGGGACGAGCTCCTCCCAGTAGGCGATGTAGCCCTCCTTGTCGGCGTCGATGAAGGCCAGGTCGATGTGCGGGTCGGCGGGCATGGCCCGCAGGGAGTCGACGGCGGGCGCGATGCGCAGGTCGATGCGGTCGGCGACGCCCGCCTCGGCCCAGGCGTCGCGCGCGTAGGCCGTCCAGTCCGCCGAGATGTCGAGGGTGATCAGCCTGCCGTCGGCGGGCATCGCCCCGGCCATGGACAGGGACGACAGGCCGGTGAAGGTGCCGACCTCGACGATGTGCCGGGCGCCGGTGAGCCGCACCAGGAAGGCCAGCAACGGGCCCTGTTCGCGGGCGATCTGCTTGACCGCGACGCCCGGCAGGGCGGTGTGCGTGACCTCGACGAGGGCGCGCTGCGCCGCGTCGAGGGGCGGGTTGTGCGCGATCACGTAGTCGTACAGCTCGGGGGTCATGCGGACGCCCTTGAACTCTGCCATGCGAATCTCCTCAGCGGCCGGCGAGGAGGCCGGTGGCCCCTGAACGAGACTACGCCGCGGCCTCGTTGAACGCCGCGAGAATCTCCTCGCCCGCCAGCACGCCCCGGGTCGTCAGGGCGGTGACGTGCGGGGCCGCCCACTCCGTGTCGGCGAGCTCGCCGTGGCCGGGCCGCCAGCCGCGGTCCGCGGCCAGCAGCAGGCCGGCGTCGAGCAGCGAGTCCCCCGCGGCGAGCACGCCGGACGCGCCGGTGCGGCGGGCGACCTCGGCGACCGCGGCGCTCTTGGTGAGCGGCCGGGGCACGGCGTAGACCTTGCGGCCCTGGACGGAGACCGACCAGCCGCGGGCGGCGGCCCACTCCGTCAGGTCCTCGATCCAGGCGTCGGGCAGCAGCGGCCGGTCCACGACGAGGTAGGCGAAGAGGTCCTCGGCCGTGCGCTCCTTGAGCAGCCAGGCCGGGTCGGCGGCGCGCGTCAGGTGCGTACGGACCTCGTGCAGGGGGGCGCACCCGGCGGCCAGCTTCCGCTCCACGCTCCGCCGCCAGCCGGGGTCGGACTCGCCGTGGACGAGCAGCTCGCCGCCGTTCGCGCAGACCGCGAACTCGGGTGCGGGGCCGGGCAGCCGGACACGGCGGTACTGCTCGCGGGTGCGGGTGGTGGTGGGCACGAAGGCGGCGGTGCGGGCCAGTCCGGCGAGCAGCCCGGCCGCGGTCTCCGTCACGTACGAGAGCGGCTTCCCCCCGTACACCTCGACGCAGAGCAGGCGCGGCGCGTCCGCGTCCGGCATCCGCAGGTCGAGGGCGGCGGCGGAGTAGATCAGGGTGCGGTCGAGGTCGCTGGCGACGACGAGGCGGGTCATCGGGCCGTCACCGCCGTGCCGTCCGCGCCGGTCGCGCCGCGGGTGTAGCGGGGGTGGATCAGGCCGACGCAGCGGTAGGGCAGGCCGTCCGTCTCCTCGACGGGGACGCCGCGCTGGGCGGCCAGCAGCCGGACGTGGTCGAGGTCCGCGCCCGCGCCCCGCTGGGCGAGGATCTTCCACGGGACGCGGCGCAGCAGGACGCGGGTGGTCTCGCCGACGCCGGGCTTGACGAGGTTGGTGTCGTGGATGCCGTACTCCTCGCTGATGCGCTCGACGGCGGCCCAGCCCGCCCAGGTGGGGGTGCGGTCGGCGGCGGCCAGCTCCTTGGCGCCGAGGGCGACGGCCTCCTCGACGTCGGGGAAGCGCGCGGTGACGGCGGTGAGGAGGTCGCGGGACACGTCGGCGCCGGCCAGCTCGCGGTAGAACTTGGCGCCGTGGAAGTCGTGCGGGCCGACGAGGTCGGCGCGCAGGACGGTACGGGAGATCAGGCCGGACACGGTCGAGTTGAGGCAGGCGGAGGGGATGAGGAAGTCGTCGCGCGTGCCGTAGGTCGTCACGCAGTGGCCGGGGTCGGCGAGGACCGCGAGCCGGGGGTCGAAGCCGGGGTGGCCGTCGAGGGCCTCGGCGAGCTCGCGGGTGATGGCGCCCTTGCCGGTCCAGCCGTCGACGAACACGACGTCGGCCGGGTCGTGGTGGGCGGCCAGCCAGCGCAGGGCCGTGGTGTCGATGCCGCGGCCGCGGACGATGGAGACGGCGTAGTGCGGCAGGTCGAGGCCGTGCCTGTGCTGCGCCCAGCGGCGCATCAGCACGCCGACGGGGGTGCCTGCGCGGGCCAGTGAGACGAGCACCGGGCGGGGTGATCTCTCGGCCAGCACCGTCTCGGTGACGACGCCGACGGCCCGCGCCATCCGGGCGGCGGACGCGTCGAGCGCGGCGTGGAAGAGCTCCTGGTAGTCGGCGCTGGGCTGGTACTCGACCGGCAGCGACTCCGCGTAGTGCGCGCCGCCGCTCTGGATGGCCTCCTCGCGCTCCTCGGTGGGGGCTTCGAGGGTGACCCCGGAGAGGTCCTGGAGCAGCCAGCCGACGTCGTCCGGCTCGTAGGAGGAGAACGCGGGACCGCGGAGGGGCTCGGGCATGGGCGGGGCCTCGGGGGTGTGGGAGGGGACGACGGCGAGCAGGACCCGCCCGGTGTGCGGGGCGAGGGTGTCCAACAGGCCGCTGGATGCGTGCAGTTCGGGGGTGTCGCCGTGGGAGTCGACGACGGCGACGACGGCGTCGAAGCCCGCGCCCGCGACGTTGTACGCGTAGCGGGTGCCGGGGCCGTCGGCGGGGGCGTCGTGGGCGGGGAAGGCGAGGCGGGTGCGGATGGCGTAGCCGGGGTCGTCGAGGGCGAGCACGGGTGACCGGGTGGTGGTGGAGAACCGTACGTCGACGCGGTCCCGTGGTGCGCGACCGGCTCCCCGGGCATCCGGCGCGCCCGCGGCGGCCGCAGCGGGGCCGCCGACCTGGTCGTCTCGTTCCGCTTCGGGGCGCCCGGCTTCGGAACGCCCGGCTTCGGAGCGCCCGGCTTCGGCGGGACCGCCGAGCGCCTCCTCCAGCGCGAGGGCGAGCCGCAGGGGTGCGTACATCAGCTCCTCGTTGCCGAGGACGAGGACGCGCCGGGCTCCGTGCGGGAGGGCTTCGGCGATCCGGGCGGCCATGCCCGGCAGCGCGGCCTCCAGCCGGGCCCGGTGGGCGGGGGTGAACCCGTGCCGCCCGCCGTCCGGCACTCGGGCCGGCCAGCGGAGATCCGTCCGGTGGGGCGTCACCGGACCGCGCTCGTGCGGCCGGCCGGGGTCCTGCTCGGCACCATGCCGGGAGCCTTCCCGCCACCGCGGCGGGACATCCGGCGGAGCGGGCACCGCCGTCGCGGTCCCGTGGTGCGCGACCAGCTCCTGGCCCCGTTCCAACACCCCTTCCGGGAGGCGGACTTCGCCGGAGGCGAGGGACAGCAGGTCGACCCGGGCGCCGAGGCCCGCGGCGAAGTCGGTGAGCCGCGCGCGGTCGCGCGCGCCGCGCATGTCGACCAGGGCCACGACCACGTACCGCTTCCGGGGGAAGCGCGCGTGGAGCGCGGTGATCGTGTTCAGGACCGTGCGGCCGGTGGAGAACTCGTCGTCGACGAGGACCAGGGGGCCGTCGCCGGACAGCAGGGCCGGGTCCTCCGGCAGCAGCAGGTGGGACGTCGCGTGGCTGTGCTCCTCCTCGAAGCCGCCGACCGGGGTCAGGCCCGGCACGGGCCGTCGCGTGGAGTGCAGGTACGGGGCGAGGCCGAGGCCGTCGGCGACCGCGTGGCCCAGGCCGGTGGCCGTCTCCGCGTAGCCGAGGACGACCGACCGGGCCGCGTCCGCCTCGCCGAGGAGGGCGCGGACCCGGCGCCCGAGCCCGGCGCCCGCCTCGTACACCACGGACGGCACCGCGGGCACGTGCTTGCCGAGCACCTTCGACACCAGCAGATGCGCCCGCTTGGGGTTGCGCCGGAGGGCCAGGCCCAGCAGCCCGCGCAGTGCCGCGTCGCCCTCCAGGCCTATGCCGAGCCGGTCCTCGACCCACCGTCCCGACCAGGTCACGCCGCCGCCCTCACGTTCGCCGCCAGCAGCTCCACGAATCCCACGTCCTCCCGCGCGACGCCGAACACCTCGGCGCGGAGCACGATCCGCTCCGCCCAGGCCCGGTGCGGCTTCACTTCGTTCATCTTGTTCGTATAGGCGGAGCGCAGCACTCCGCCGCCCTCGCGCTCGGGCCGCAGGATGTCCTCGGCGTCGCTGAACTCCTCGTGGCTGACGACGGAGAGGGCGTGCACGGGGGCGACATGGGAGGGGTGGATGCAGGTCTTGCCCTGGAGTCCGTTGGCCCGGTCGAGCTGGATCTCCCGGAGCAGGCCGTCCATGTCGTGCGCGATCAGCGCGGTGCGCAGCTCCTCCGCCGGGCCGGCGAAGGGCGTGCGGCGCAGCTGCGGCTTGAACATCCGCTCGTGCTGTCTGAAGTACTCCCAGACGGGGCCGGTGACGGTGAAGCCGCTGCCGTCCGCGCGGCCGAGGACGTTGACGACGTCGGCGATCACCGAGGCGACGAGCTGGACGTCGTAGGCGGTCATGTCGGGGGCGCGGCGCAGTCCGTACGCCGAGCAGAAGTCGGTGACGCCGAGCCGCAGGGCGAGCACCCGGTCGCGGTACTTGTCGACGGTGCGGGCGATGCCGGAGAGGGTCTCGGTGCGCGTCTCCAGGTGGAGGAGCTCGGGCGATTCGAGGACAGGCATGGCGAACAGCCGTCGCCCGCAGCCGGCTTCGGCGGCGGCGAGCGCCTCCAGGAACGGGAGGCCGCGCTCCTCGGTGAACTTCGGGAGGACGAACCCGGACAGCGGCCGCCCGGCGGGGCCGAGCCGCCGGACGAGGTCGGGGATCTGGTCCGGCTCGCGGACCCGGACGAAGAGGAGCGGCAGGGTCCGGCCGGTGGCGGCGAGCTCGGCGAGCCGGGTGAACTGGCGGACGAGGTTCTCCTCGGCGGCGGTCACGTCGGCGTCGTCTATGGAGTCCTCCAGGCAGAGGACCATGGAGACCACGCCGTGCGCCGCCTGCTTGACGATGTCGTCCGCGAGGGCGGGCCGGGTGGCGGGGCTGTAGAGCGTGGCGCCGAGGGCGGTGGCGAGGGTGGCGGTCGGGGAGTCCGCGCCGAAGGCCGAGGGCTGCTTATGGAACAGATCATTCCGCACCGAGGGCGCAAGGTGTTCGAAATGCCTCATGTCTCTCCCCGTACGCCAAGGCGTCCCGAGCGACCTGCCCGGCCCGAAGTGCGATCGATAATCGTACGTCCGGGAGTAGGTCAAGAGTTCCCCAAGTGCATGAGAATCTGGCCGCCCGCATGATTTACCCCCGTAGCGGCCCCTGCGTTGTCCGCGGCCGGTGCGGGAAGGCAGGATTGCGGGCATGACGCACGCCATGCAGAAGGGGTCGAACATCCCGCTGGACACCCGGAACGTTCGGGCCGTGCTGCGCTGGACCCCCGGGCCGGGCGTTCCGGACGTGGACGCCTCCGCGCTGCTGGTCGGCGACGGCGGCCGCGTCCGCTCCGACGAGGACTTCGTCTTCTACAACCAGCCCCGGCACCCCTCCGGCACCGTCCGGCATCTGGCCAAGAAGCGGCTGACCGAGGGCGCGACCGACTCGGTCGAGGCCGACCTCGCGGCGGTGGACCCCTCCGTCGACCGGATCGTGCTGGCCGCCTCGGCGGACGGCGGGCCCTTCGGCCTCGTCCCCGACCTGTGCGTGCTGCTGTACGACGCGGCGGGCGGCGAGCCCGTGGCCCTCTTCGAGGTACGGCCGGAGACGGGCTCCGAGACCGCGATGATCTGCGGGGAGCTCTACCGGCGCGGCGAGGGCTGGAAGTTCCGGGCGATGGGGCAGGGGTACGCGTCGGGCCTGGTGGGGCTGGCCACGGAGTTCGGGATCTCGGTGGACGAGGAGGCTCCGCAGGCGCCCTCGGCGCCACAGTCCGGGTACGCGTACCCTCCGCCGCCGTCGGAGCCGCCCGCCGTCCCGCCGGCCTACGGCTACCCGCAGCCGCACCCCGCCCCGGACCTGGGCTTCCGTCTGCCCCCGCAGGGGCCCCAGTTCCAGTCGGCGCGCTGAACCGGGGCGCTAGACCTTCGACTTGTAGCCGCGGCCCCACTGCAGGCCCCAGCCGTAGAGGCGGTCCAGCTCCGCCTGGAAGCCGTAGACGTACTTCATCTCGCGCCGCAGGGTGATCTCCCCCTTGTTGTTCTCCAGCATCACCACGGCGCACGACCGGGCCTCGGGGGCGCGCTCGTGGAGGGGGATCTCGATCCGGGGGCCGTTGCCCGGGTAGAGCGTGACCATGGCGTGCGTACGGTCGAAGGCCGGGGTGCCGTCATAGATGTAGACGAAGATCAGCAGTCGTTTGATCTCGTCGCGGTGGTCCATGTTGATGTAGATCGTCTCGCCCGCCCCCGACCCGAACCGGTCGTCGCCGCTGAGCTGGACGTACGGCGGGCTGTTGAGGCTGCCCAGTATGTTGCCGAGCGGCTGGACCACGCCTTTCGACCCGTCCTTGAGCTCGTACATGCAGGCGAGGTCCAGGTCCACATTGACCATGGCCGGGCCCTGCGCCTGCACCATCTCGGGCTTGAACTTGCGGAGCATCCCTCCCCCGCCCCGGTCGTCGAAGTCCGAGGTGCGCATCCGCCACGAGAGGTTCACCCGGAGGTTCCCGGTCACCGCGCCCTGCTTCGTGAGCGAGAGCGTGGAGTGCCGCTTGGTCAGCTCGACCGCACCGCCGTGGAAGTCGAACTGCTGCTCGCTGACCCGCCCCCAGTTGCCGAAGAACCTGTCCCAGATCGTCATTGCCCTGACCCCCACCCCTAGTGAGCCGAACTGCCGCGGGGCGGCCGCGAGGTGACCCTCGTGACCGCCCCGATCAGAGCGTTCCGCAAATGTGCCGGGGTCACACCCCGGACGAGACCTCCGCCTTCCGCCCGGCGCCGTCCCCGGAGCCGTGGACCCGGCGGTTGCGCACCACGGAGGACCAGAAGGCCACCCCGATCAGCACCACGCCGATGAGGCCGGTGATGACCTCGTTGATCTCGTACTTGATGGTCACGAGAAGGATGACGGCGAGCGCGCCGATGGCGTAGTGCGCGCCGTGCTCCAGATAGACGTAGTCGTCGAGGGTCCCCTTGCGGACGAGGAAGACCGTCAGCGAGCGGATGTACATCGCGCCGATCCCGAGGCCCAGCGCCATCTCGAAGATGTCGTTGGTGATGGCGAACGCGCCGATGACGCCGTCGAACGAGAACGACGCGTCGATGACCTCCAGGTAGAGGAACATGAAGAAGGCCGCCTTGCCGGCCAGCCCGACGGCCGCGCCCGTGCCCTTCTTCGCCGGGACGGCGTCGGCCGGCTCGCCGTCGTCGTCCTCCTCGGCCTCCTCCAGGCGGTCCTCGAAGAAGCCGGAGATACCGCCGACGATCAGATAGGTGACCAGACCGCCGACGCCCGACAGCAGCACCGTGGCGGCCTTGTCGACCGTGCCCTCACCACCGTGGACCGGCACCGCGGTGGCGAAGGTGGTGGCCGCGATCAGCAGCACCACCAGCGCGACGACGATGGACAGCGTCTCCAGCTTGCCCAGCCGGGCGAGCGGCTTCTCCAGCCACTCCAGCCACTTGATGTCCCGGTCCTCGAAGATGAAGTCCAGGAAGATCATGAGCAGGAACATGCCGCCGAAGGCGGCGATGGCCGGGTGGGCGCTGGTGACCAGCGCCTCGTACCGCTCGTGGTCCTGGAGGGCGACCTTGACCGCCTCGATCGGCCCCAGCTTCGCCGTGATGGCCACGATCACGACCGGGAAGACCAGCCGCATGCCGAACACGGCGATGAGGATGCCCAGGGTCAGGAACATCTTCTGCCAGAACGGATTCATCTTCCGCAGGATTCCGGCATTGATGACCGCGTTGTCGAACGAGAGCGAGATCTCCAGGACGGAGAGGATCGCGACGATCGCCAGCCCCTGCCACCCCCAGAGGACGCCCGCCAGAGCCAGGCCCGCCGCCGTGATGGCGAACGACCAGCCAAAGGTTTTCAGGAGCACCGCTACCCAATCCTTCACTTAGGGGTTCCCCCGCGCCGTGCGCCGCTTTTACGCCGCACGGTCCGCGGCTTTACGAAACGTTGACCCCGAAGTCTAGGGCGATGCCGCGCAGACCCGACGCGTACCCCTGTCCCACCGCACGGAATTTCCATTCGCCGCCGTAGCGGTAGACCTCACCGAAGATCATCGCCGTCTCGCTGGAGGCGTCCTCACTGAGGTCGTAGCGGGCGAGCTCGCTGCCGTCGGCCTGGTTGACGACGCGGATGTAGGCGTTGCCGACCTGGCCGAAACTCTGCCCGCGGAGATCGGCCTCATGGATGGAGACCGGGAACACGATCTTGTCGCAGGCCGCCGGGACCTTGGTCAGGTCCACCAGGATGGACTCGTCGTCGCCCTCGCCCTCACCGGTGAGGTTGTCACCGGTGTGCTCCACGGAGCCCTCGGGGCTCTTGAGGTTGTTGTAGAAGACGAAGTACTCGTCACCGAGGACCCGGCCCGCGGCGCAGAGCAGCGCGCTGGCGTCGAGGTCGAAGGGCGCCCCCGTGGTGGAGCGCGCGTCCCAGCCGAGACCGACGGTGATGTTGGTGAGGTTGGGTGCGGCCTTGGAGAGGGAGACATTGCCTCCCTTGGCGAGCGTTACGCCCATGTTCTTGCTTCCTCCCCGGGATGAAGGGTGTCCGATGCACGTCCGGCGCCGCACGCCGTCGCCCCCCGTGGAGGGGCGAGGCGTGCGGCGCCGGACGCCGTGCGACAGGATCCGTCAGACGTTGACGCCGAAGTCCTGGGCGATGCCGCGCAGACCCGAGGCATACCCCTGACCGATCGCGCGGAACTTCCACTCGGCGCCGTTGCGGTAGAGCTCGCCGAAGACCATGGCGGTCTCGGTCGACGCGTCCTCGCTGAGGTCGTAGCGGGCGAGCTCGCTGTTGTCCGCCTGGTTCACCACGCGGATGTAGGCGTTGCGCACCTGGCCGAAGCTCTGCTGACGGCCCTCGGCCTCGTAGATCGAGACCGGGAACACGATCTTGTGGACATCGGCGGGCACGCCGGCCAGGTTGACCTTGATGACCTCGTCGTCGCCCTCGCCCTCACCGGTGAGGTTGTCACCCTGGTGCTCGACGGAACCGTCGGGGCTCTTGAGGTTGTTGAAGAAGACGAAGTTCTGGTCGTTGGCGACCTTGCCCTGGTCGTTGGTCAGCAGCGCGCTGGCGTCCAGGTCGAAGTCCGTACCGGTGGTGGTACGGGCGTCCCAGCCGAGACCGACGACGACCGCGGTCAGGTTGGGCGCGGCCTTGGTCAGCGAGACGTTGCCGCCCTTGCTGAGACTGACTCCCACGGGTCCTCCATTGGTTCGAGGGGGAAGGGTGAGACCTGCGCCCCCGTTGTGCGATGGCACCCGATCAACGGTTGGGGGCCGGTGCCCGGTTCCCGTCGATCACAGGCTTCTCGGATCCGGCGTCCGGCAACCGCCGAACGGAGGTTCGCCGAGGTATCAGAGCGCCGCGAGCGCCGCGGTGTACTCGTTCAGGTCGCGCGCGTCCGGCAGGCCGTTGACGACGGTCCAGCGGACCATGCCGTCCTTGTCGATGATGAAGGTGCCGCGCACCGCGCAGCCCTTCTCCTCGTCGAAGACGCCGTAGGCGCGGCTGGTCTCGCCGTGCGGCCAGAAGTCGGAGAGCAGCGGGTACTCCAGGCCCTCCTGCTCGGCGAAGACGCGCAGCGAGAACGGCGAGTCGTTGGAGACGGCCAGCAGCTGGACGTCGTCGTTCGCGAACTTCGGCAGCTCGTCGCGCAGGGCGCAGAGCTCGCCGGTGCAGACGCCGGTGAAGGCGAAGGGGTAGAAGAGCAGCACGACGTTCTTCTCGCCGCGGAAGTCGGAGAGCCGGACGGTCTCGCCGTGCTGGTTCTTCAGGGCAAAGTCCGGAGCCTTGGAGCCGACCTCGATCGCCATGGGTTCGCTTCCCTCTCTCGACTGGCCGGCCCCGGGGCCCGTTCCCTCGGCGGCCCCGGCCACCGGCGGGTGGTGCGGCCAGTCTGTCACCGCGCCTCCGGCGCACGCAGCGCGCCCCCCGGCAGCGGTGCTGCCGGGGGGCGCGGTGCGGTTCTGCGAAGGCCGGCGCTAGCGCTTGGGGGCGACCATGCGGGTGCCGGTCCAGTCCTTGGCCACGCTGATGCTCTTGGTCTGGCTCAGACCCGCGGTCTGCGACGCCTCGTTGATGTCGCTCGGCTCGATGTAGCCGTCGCGGCCGGTCTTCGGGGTCATCAGCCAGATGTCCCCGCCGTCCTCGAGCATGCCAATGGCGTCCACGAGCGCGTCCGTCAGGTCGCCGTCCTCGTCGCGGAACCACAGGACGACGGCATCGGCCACATCGTCGTAGTCCTCGTCGACCAGATCCTGGCCGGTGATTTCCTCAATGGCCTCGCGGAGCTCCTGATCGACGTCGTCGTCGTAGCCGATCTCCTGGACCACCTGTCCGGGCTGGAAACCCAGCCTGGCGGCAGGGTTGGTCCGCTCCTCCGCGTGGTCCGCGGTCGCGCTCACTTATTGCCTCCTGTCATCTTTCGAGAAAGTGTCTTGATGATCCCCGCATACGCGAGTCATTGGCCGTAGTCCACACGTGCCGGACGGATCGCGCAAGTACCGGGCCGTCGAGACCGCCGAAACGGTGACGGAAGCGCCCCTCCCACCGCAACCGCCACCATGGAAGAGCACAGGCGAGTGATTCATGCCACAGCATTCTGCCGGGTTTGCGAAGTTGCCCCGTGTGATTACGGCATTCAGGCCCGAACGGCCGTACGCGGGGGACCCCCAAAGGGAGCGTATGGTTGCGATTTGGCCGCTCCTGATCGGCCGCCCCTTGACACGTCGTCTCACGGAGTGGTGGTTACTGCCCGGTAGAGATGACGTTTCCGTCGCCGCGGTCCACGATGGGAGCCGACGCGACAGAGCAGCAGACCGTAGTTGACCGCGTGCTGAGCACGACCCGAGAACACCGAAGGAACAGCGTGGCTTCCGGATCCGATCGCAACCCGATCATCATTGGCGGCCTTCCCAGCCAGGTCCCGGACTTCGATCCCGAAGAGACCCAGGAGTGGCTCGACTCGCTCGACGCAGCCGTCGATGAGCGAGGCCGGGAACGTGCCCGCTACCTCATGCTCCGCCTGATCGAGCGGGCCCGCGAGAAGCGCGTGGCCGTGCCCGAGATGCGCAGCACGGACTACGTCAACACCATCGCCACCAAGGACGAGCCGTTCTTCCCCGGCAACGAGGAGATCGAGCGCAAGGTCCTCAACGCGACCCGGTGGAACGCGGCCGTGATGGTTTCGCGCGCCCAGCGTCCGGGCATCGGCGTCGGCGGCCACATCGCCACCTTCGCCTCCTCGGCCTCGCTGTACGACGTGGGCTTCAACCACTTCTTCCGCGGCAAGGACGAGGGCGACGGCGGCGACCAGATCTTCTTCCAGGGTCACGCCTCCCCCGGTGTCTACGCCCGCGCGTTCCTGCTGGACCGACTGTCGGAGCAGCAGCTCGACGCGTTCCGCCAGGAGAAGTCCAAGGCGCCCTACGGTCTGTCCAGCTACCCGCACCCGCGGCTGATGCCGGACTTCTGGGAGTTCCCGACCGTCTCGATGGGCCTCGGTCCGCTCGGCGCGATCTACCAGGCCCGGATGAACCGCTACATGGAGGCGCGCGGCATCGCCGACACCTCCAAGTCCCACGTGTGGGCGTACCTGGGCGACGGCGAGATGGACGAGCCGGAGTCGCTCGGCCAGCTGTCCATCGCCGCCCGCGAGGGTCTGGACAACCTCACCTTCGTCGTCAACTGCAACCTGCAGCGCCTCGACGGTCCGGTGCGCGGCAACGGCAAGGTCATGCAGGAGCTGGAGTCGCAGTTCCGCGGCGCCGGCTGGAACGTCATCAAGCTGGTCTGGGACCGCTCCTGGGACCCGCTGCTGGCGCAGGACCGCGACGGCATCCTGGTCAACAAGCTCAACAGCACCCCGGACGGCCAGTTCCAGACGTACGCCACCGAGACCGGTGCGTACATCCGTGACCACTTCTTCGGCGACGACCACCGTCTCCGCAAGATGGTCGAGAACATGTCCGACGACCAGATCCTGCACCTGGGCCGCGGCGGTCACGACCACAAGAAGATCTACGCGGCGTACGCGGCGGCCAAGGCGCACAAGGGCCAGCCGACCGTGATCCTCGCGCAGACCGTCAAGGGCTGGACCCTCGGTCCGAACTTCGAGGGCCGCAACGCGACCCACCAGATGAAGAAGCTGACGGTCGAGGACCTCAAGCGCTTCCGGGACCGCCTCCACATCCCGATCGCCGACAAGGAGCTGGAGTCCGGCCTGCCGCCGTACTACCACCCGGGTCGCGACTCGGAGGAGATCCAGTACATGCACGACCGCCGCAAGGCGCTCGGTGGCTATGTGCCGAGCCGTGTGGACCGCTCCAAGCCGCTGGTGCTGCCGGGCGACAAGACCTACGCGACCGCCAAGAAGGGCTCCGGGCAGCAGTCGATCGCCACCACCATGGCGTTCGTCCGCATCCTGAAGGACCTCATGCGGGACAAGGAGATCGGCAAGCGCTTCGTGCTGATCGCCCCCGACGAGTACCGCACCTTCGGCATGGACGCGTTCTTCCCGTCCGCGAAGATCTACAACCCGCTGGGCCAGCAGTACGAGTCCGTGGACCGCGAGCTGCTGCTCGCGTACAAGGAGTCCCCGACCGGCCAGATGCTGCACGACGGCATCTCCGAGGCGGGCTGCACGGCCTCCCTGATCGCGGCGGGCTCCGCCTACGCGACGCACGGCGAGCCGCTGATCCCGGTCTACGTCTTCTACTCGATGTTCGGTTTCCAGCGCACCGGTGACCAGTTCTGGCAGATGGCCGACCAGCTGTCGCGCGGTTTCGTCCTGGGCGCGACCGCCGGTCGTACGACGCTGACCGGTGAGGGTCTGCAGCACGCGGACGGCCACTCGCAGCTGCTGGCCTCGACCAACCCCGGTTGCGTCGCCTACGACCCGGCGTTCGGCTTCGAGATCGCGCACATCGTCAAGGACGGTCTGCGGAGGATGTACGGCGAGAACGCCGAGGACATCTTCTACTACATGACCGTCTACAACGAGCCGATCCAGCACCCGGCCGAGCCGGCGGACGTGGACGTGGACGGGATCCTCAAGGGTCTCTACCGCTTCAAGGCGGGCGAGAAGGGTGCCGTCCCGGCGCAGATCCTCGCCTCCGGCGTGGCCGTGCCGTGGGCCCTGGAGGCCCAGCGCATCCTGGCCGACGAGTGGAACGTCAAGGCGGACGTCTGGTCGGCGACCTCCTGGAACGAGCTGCGCCGCGACGCCGTCGCCGCGGAGGAGTACAACCTCCTGCACCCGGAGGAGGAGCAGCTCGTCCCGTACGTGACGAAGAAGCTCGCCGGTGCCGAGGGCCCGAAGGTGGCCGTGTCCGACTGGATGCGGGCGGTTCCGGACCAGATCTCGCGCTGGGTGCCGGGCTCGTACCAGTCGCTGGGCGCCGACGGCTTCGGCTTCGCGGACACGCGTGGCGCGGCCCGTCGCTTCTTCCACATCGACGCCCAGTCGATCGTCCTGTCGGTGCTCACCGAGCTCGCCAAGGAGGGCAAGGTCGACCGCTCCGCGCTGAAGCAGGCGGTGGACCGCTACCAGCTCCTCGACGTGACGGCGGCCGACCCGGGCGCCGCGGGCGGCGACGCGTAGTCGCTGCGCTGAGCAAAAGCTGATCGATCTGGGCCCCTCCGGCCGGCGCTGCCGGCGGAGGGGCCCAGATCGTTTTCTACTGCTCCCAGACCTTGAAGGCCCGTACCGTGTACGGGGATTCCGGCACCCACGTCCCCGAGGGGTACGTCGCGAACTCGGCCGTATCCGCGCACGTGGCGCTCTGGTAGGTGGTGACGGGGCGCCCCGTTCGGTTGACGAAGGAGGCCACCCCGGGCCCTGCCGGTAACGTCACACAGCTCTCGATGTCGATTTTCGTGAGCTCGCTCGTCGTCCGCACGCCGTGGTAGTCCGTCTTCGACCACAGGCACAACTGCCCGGCCACGCACCCGCCGGGGCGCCCCGGCGAGGTCGCGGTCGCGGCGGGCGCGCTCACGAGGGCCAGGCCCGCGGCGGCGCCCACGGCGAGCGCGGCGACCCGGATCGTACGCATACGCATCACTCCCTGTATCGGTGGACTGCTGCGCCGATCCTGTCCGTGACGATCACCCGCTGCCAAGAGGGCCCCGCGTACGGGGCCCTGATAGGGGAAGACGGCAGGTGCCGGGCGAAAGTGCCGCCGGTCTCAGACGACCGCGGCGCCCGCCGCGGCCTCCGCGTTCTCGCCACGCTTGGTGAACAGGGCGAATACGGCGGCGACGAGGGCGACGACCCCGGCGACGGTGAACGACAGGCTCATGCCTGACACGAAAGTGTCATGGGCGGCGGTGGTGATCTTCTCCGCGATCGGCGCCGGGCTGTTCGGCGGGACCGGGGCGATGCCGATCGCGACCGCGTCGGAGGCCTTGGACAGTTGCTCGGGCGGGAGCTCCGGCAGGCCCGCCCCCGTCCACTTGCCGGGCAGGAGGTGGTCGACGCGGGCGGCCATGACCGCGCCGAGGACGGCCGTGCCGAGGGCGCCGCCGACCTGCATCGCGGCCTGCTGGAGGCCACCGGCGAGACCGGCGTGCTGCAACGGGGCGTTGCCGACGATGACTTCGGTGGCGCCGACCATGACCGGGGACAGGCCCAGGCCGAAGAGCGCGAACCACAGCGACATCACGGCCGTGCCGGAGTCGGTGTCCAGGGTGGCGGTGCCGAAGGCCGCGGCGGCGGTGAACAGCATGCCGACGACCAGCGGCCCGCGCGGCCCGACGCGGGTGATGACCGCGCCGGACACGGGCGCGCCGATGATCATCATGCCGGTGAGCGGCAGCAGGTGCAGACCGCTGTCGACCGGGCTCATCCCGTGCACGTTCTGCAGGTAGAAGGTGACGAAGAACAGGCCCCCGATGAAGGCGAAGGCCATCAGCAGCATCAGCACCGTACCGGCGGTGAGCGGCACGGAGCGGAACAGGCCGAGCGGCAGCAGGGGTTCACGGACCCTGGTCTGCCAGACGGCGAAGAGGACGAAGGCGACGAGCGCTCCGGCCAGGAAGAGCAGCGTCCTGGTGCTGCCCCACTGCCAGGCGGGCGCCTTGATGACGGCCCACACCAGGCAGAACATCGCGATGGAGAGCAGGACGATGCCCAGCGGGTCGAAGCTCTTGGGCGCGTTCTCCAGCCGGTGGTCCCTGAGGATGATCGTTCCGAGGACGAGGGCCGCGACGCCGACCGGCACGTTGACATAGAAGACGGACTGCCAGTTGACGTGCTCGACGAGCACACCGCCGAGGATCGGGCCGCCCGCGGTGGAGACGCCGATGACCATGCCCCAGATGCCGATGGCCATGTTGAGCTTCTCGGCCGGGAACGTGGCCCGGAGCAGACCGAGCGCGGCGGGCATCAACAGGGCGCCGCAGAGGCCCTGGAGCACCCGGAAGCCGACGATCATCGAGACGGTGTCGGAGAGGGCGATCGCACCGGAGGCGACGGCGAATCCGGTGGTGCCGATGAGGAAGGTCAGCCGGTGGCCGAAGCGGTCGCCCAGCTTGCCCGCGGTGATCAGGGCGACCGCGAGGGCGAGGAGGTAGCTGTTGGTGATCCATTGGACGTCGGCGAGCGAGGCGCCGAGGTCCTTCTGAATAGCGGGGTTCGCGACAGCGACGATGGTGCCGTCGAGCGTGACCATCATCACGCCGATCGCGACGGAGAGCAGAGTCAGCCAGGGATGGCCCCGTAACCCCTTCCGGGGCCCGAGATCCGGCGTCGCGTCGGCGACGGTGGTCTGAGACGTCATATTCCGAGATTATGGCAGTAGCTGACAATTGACAAATAGTTTCAGGAGACGGCCGCTGCCAGATCGGCCACAGCTATCCTGAGCAGCCGAAATGCTGCGTGAGGAGAGGCGTCGATGCGTACGATCGAGGACGTGACGGGCCGTGCGGCACCGCCCGGACTGCGTGAGCGCAAGAAGCGCCGCACCCGGGACACCTTGATCCGTTCGGCTCTGGAGCTGTTCGCGCTGAAGGGCTACGAACGCACGACGGTCGACGAGATCTCCGAGGCCGCGGACGTCTCCCAGCGCACCTTCTTCCGCTACTTCGCGAACAAGGAGGAGGTCGCCCTCGCGGTCCAGGACTCCGTGGAGTCCCACTTCCTCACCGCGCTGCGCGAGCGCCCCGCCGGCGAGGCGCCGCTGACCGCGCTGCGCAACGCCGTCCTCGCCTGCTGGGACACCGCGGGCGACGCCATCGAGTCGGTCGTGCCGCTCGAACTGCACATGCGCACGTACCGCATGATCGAGTCGACCCCGCAGCTGTTCGCCGCCCACCTGCACCGCCTCTCCGGGCTGGAGGACGAGCTGGCCCGGGAGATCGCCCGCCGCGAGGGCCTCGACGTCGCGACCGACCCCCGGCCCCAGGTCCTGGTGGCGGCGTTCAGCGGGGTGATGCGGGTCACCGGCAAGCTCTGGGGACAGCGCGGCGGCGCGGGTCTGGAGGAGCTCCGCGAGATCACCACGACCTATCTCGACCAGCTCGGCCCGGCGTTGGCGGAAAACTGGCGCTCCTGATCGGGAAACGTCAACGAGCGGGCAATCACCCTCACTTCAAACGTGAGATGGCTCACTGACTCCACGGTCACCGCCGGCTTTCTCCTAGGGTGTTCGGCGGTGACTTCTTTCCCGGAGCTCGGCTCCCCCTCCGCCCCGTGGACCACCACGGCCGCCGTATGGCGCGCGCTGCTCGCCCTGGCCGTGGTGTTCGTCATGCTCGCCACCACCGGCTGGACGGCCGTCAGAAGCCACAAGGCGGGCGACGACGTCCGGACGGCGAGCCTGAGCGCCTGGCTGCACGGCTCCATAGCGGGCCGCCCGCTCCCCGACCCCAATGCCGCGCCCGGGGCACTGGCCCGCTTCTTCGGCACCCTCACCGGCGCCCAGCGCGACCGGCTCGCCGACCGCTACCCCCTCGTCGTCGGCAATCTCAACGGCGCCCCGCCCGCCCTGCGCTACCGGGCCAACCGGATCGCCCTCGACCAGGCCCGCCGGGTCGAGAAACACCGGATGCGGGAGAGCGACCTCACCCCGGCCGGGCGCCAGGACGCGGCCCGCCGGATGCACCGCTACGAGTCGCTGATGGGCGACGACCGGCAGATCCTCGCCTTCGACCCCACCGGCGCCGGACGGGTCGCCGAGGTCACCGGCGACCTGGAGAAGGCGGAGCGCGTCTCCGTCGTCGTGCCGGGCGTCGACACCAACGTCCTCACCTTCGAGAAGACCCAGCGCGCCTACACCGCGCCCGAGGGGATGGCCCGCTCCCTCTACGCCGCGGAGCGGAAGACGAGCCCCGCCACCAGGACGGCCGTCATCGCCTGGGCCGACTACACCTCGCCCGCCGGGGTCGGCATGGACGCCGCGACGGGCAAGCTCGCCGCCGAGGGCGCCCTGCGGCTCCGGGCCCTCGTCCGGGCGCTCCCGGGCGACTCACCCGTCTCCCTGTTCTGCCACAGCTACGGCTCGGTGGTGTGCGGCGTCGCCGTCCGCGAGATGTCCCCCCGGGTCACCGACGTCGCCGTCGCCGGCAGCCCCGGCATGCGCGCCGACCACGTCTCCGAGCTGCGCACCAGCGCCCGGATATGGGCGATGCGCGACCCCGACGACTGGATCCAGGGTGTCCCCCACCTGGAGGTCGGCGGCCTGGGCCATGGCGCGGACCCGGTCTCCGCGGGCTTCGGCGCGCGGCTGCTGTCCGCCCGCGGCGCGGAGGGGCACGCGGGCTACTTCCAGCCCGGCACCACGAGCCTCGCCAACTTCGCGGGCATCGGCGTGGGCATGCCGTCGGCGGTCAGCTGCGCCAAGGCGTCGAGCGGCTGCGCGGACGACCTCGCGTAGTCCCCGGTCCCGGAACAACCCCGTACCGGACGCGGACACGTCACTTTGACGCGCGTAGCTCAGGGGTTGCCCAGGGGTGGGACGCGCGGGCGCCCGCCGCATACGATGAGCCGTATGGGTGATGTGCTGGCCGGTTTCCACGCCGCCTGGGAGTTCGGCACCGACTCCGTGCTCATCCGCTTCGAACGGGGGATCCGCACGCCGAAGCTGCTCCAGGCGCTCGGTGAGCGACGCATCCCCTACGAGGCGCTCGCGGCCGTCGAGCAGGCCCCGGGGAAGCGCGGCACGGTGGTACTGCGCGCCGTGCCCAGACCCGGCGCCGACCCGCTGATGGACGTGGCCGCGGGCGGGCTCAAGGAGGGCTGCGACCCCTACCGCCTGGTGCTGCCCGCCGAGCGCGACGCCCTCGCCGAGTACTACGCCGACGAGATACGGGCCGCGCTCGGGCCGTACGCCGCCGAGCCCGCCGAACGCCATCTGGTCGCCGCGCCCGCGCCACCGCTGTCCTTCAAGGCGTACGACGGCAAGGCGTCCTTCGACGGCACCGCCGTCGGTTTCCGCTGGTTCTGGACGGGCGCGTCCTCCGCCAAGTGGAAGGCGGGCGACCAGCGCTTCCCCGTCGACGAGCTGTCGGGCGTCGAGTGGCGCTCCCCCGACGCGGGCGGGGGCTGTCTCCGGCTGCTGCGGCACGGGCAGGCGCCCGGTGAGTACACGGCCGCCGCCGACCAGGATCCGGCGGCGGTCGTCTTCGGCATGGGGTACGGGCTGGTCCACGAGTCGCTCCCGTTCGCGGCCGCGGTCCTGGAGGCCGTGCGTTCCCCCGGGACGACCGCCGTACGGGCCGCGGCGGCCCGCCCGGACCCCGGCGGCATCGCGGACCGCATCCGCCACCTGGGTGCGCTGCACGACGCCGGCCTCCTGACCGACGACGAATTCAGCTCCAAGAAGGCCCAACTCCTGGCGGAGCTGTAGCCGGATCGCCGGATGGGCTGGATTGTGCACCCCACCTAAGTTGTGGGCAGGCGTTCCGCAAGGCGGAACGGGTGGGCACAACCCGACCACCGGCCCGCACCCGAACAGGGGCCCGGGGCGGAGCCCCGGGGTGATACCCGGGTACCACCCGGAAACGACACCCCGGTGTGACGCCCGGCCTGCCGCCAGGCGCCTACGCTGAAACCTGCCATGATCCAATCGCTCCTCACCCCCGGCGAACCCCTCCTGGCGCACGCGAAGCGGCGCTGGGCGCGCCGCGCGCCGTACGCCGTCGCCCTGCTGTTCACCGCGATCCTGCTGCCGGTCACCGCCACCGGTCTGACCAGGGACTACGGGCTGAACGCCGGGGTCGCCACGGTGCTCGCCTGCTGCCAGACCGGGCCGCTGCTGCTCGCGGTGCGCAGGCCGCTGCTCGCGTGGGTGATCGTGTTCGTGGCCGATGTCGCGGGGGCGGCGGCGCTGCTCGCCGTGCCGCCGCACGGGGACCGGCCCTGGCCCTGGACGCCGATGGCGATCATCGGGATGCTGCTGCTGTTCCTCGCGCTGGGGCTGCGCGAGCGGCCCCGCGTACTGGCCGCCGCGTGGGGGCTGGTCCTAGGGGCGAGCCTGGCCCTCCGGAGCATCTCCCCGGAGCGCAGCTCCGCCGTCTGGGTGACGCTCGTGGTGCTCGGCGGCATCCTGCTGCTGCTCGGCGGCGCGCTGCGGGCGCGCGGCGACGCCCAGCGGGCGCTCGCCGAGCAGGAGAACATCAGCGAGGCGGAGCGGGCCCGCCGCACCCTGCTGGAGGAGCGCGCCCGGATCGCCCGTGAGCTGCACGACGTGGTCGCCCACCATATGTCGGTGATCACCGTGCAGGCGGACAGCGCTCCGTACCGCATCCCGGACCTGCCGCCCGCGGCGAGCGAGGAGTTCGGCGCGATCGCCGCGACCGCCCGGGAGTCGCTGACCGAGATGCGGCGGCTGCTGGGCGTCCTGCGCAGCGAGGAGAACGGCGAGGGGTCCGGCGGCGAGCGGAGCCCGCAGCCGGGCGTGGCCCGCATCCCGCAGCTCGTCGAGGCGACCGTGCGGGCCGGGCTGCCCGTGGAGCTCACGGTCGGCCCGGAGGTGGACGCGGCGCGGCTGCCGCAGGCCGTGGACCTCTCCGCGTACCGCATCGTCCAGGAGGCCCTGGCCAACGTGGTGCGGCACGCGCCGGGCGCGGTGACCCGGGTGTCGGTGTCCGCGACCGCGGACAGTCTGACGGTGCTGGTCGTCAACTCCGCCGTGGCGGGGCCCGACGCCCCGCTGGAGACCTCCGGCACCGGCCACGGCCTCGTCGGCATGCGGGAGCGGGTCCGGCTGGTCGGCGGCTCGCTGGACACCGGCCCGCTGCCGGAGGGCGGCTACCGGGTGGCGGCCCGGCTGCCGTTCGCCGATACCGCCGCACCCCGCTGACGCGCCGCGTCGACGCACCACCCGAAGCGCTTCCGGAAGGACATCCCCGCCCCATGACCATCAAGGTGATCATCGTCGACGACCAGGCCATGGTGCGGGCGGGCTTCGCCGCGCTCCTCGCCGCGCAGTCCGACATCGACGTCGTCGGCGACGCGCCGGACGGGCGGCAGGGCGTGGAGCTCAGCCGCCGCGTCCACCCGGACGTGGTGCTGATGGACGTCCGGATGCCGGAGATGGACGGCCTGGAGGCCACCCGGCAGCTGCTCGACCCTTCCCCTGCTTCGCGGGGAGGCCCCATGCCCGGCGTGGTGCACCGGCCGAAGGTGCTGATGCTGACCACCTTCGACGTCGACGACTACGTCTACGAGGCGCTGCGCGCGGGCGCCTCCGGCTTCCTGCTCAAGGACGCGCCGCCCGCCGATCTGATCTCGGCGGTGCGGGTGGTGGCCGCGGGCGAGGCGCTGCTCGCCCCGTCCGTGACCCGGCGGCTCATCGCGGACTTCGCGCAGCAGCGGCCCGCGCCCCGCCGGGACGTCTCGGTGCGGCTCAACGGGCTGACGCCGCGGGAGACGGAGGTCCTCGAACTCATCGCCCGCGGGCTGTCCAACCAGGAGATCGCGGCGTCCCTGGTGCTGGCGGAGCAGACGGTGAAGACCCACATCGGGCGGGTCCTCGCCAAGCTCGGGCTGCGCGACCGGGCCCAGGCGGTGGTCTTCGCCTACGAGTCGGGCCTGGTCGCCCCGGGGGACCCCGGCGGCAAGGGCCGCCGGTAGGCCCTGCCGCTCCTGTCTACTCCCGGCCCGCCGAGGTGAACGACATGTCCGGGTAGCGGTCCCCCGCCACCTGGCCGGCGATGGGCTCCAGTTGTGCGAGCTCCGCCTCCGTCAGGGTGATCCGGGTGGCCGCGGTGTTCTCCTCCAGGCGGGTGCGCTTGCGGGTGCCGGGGATGGGCACGACGGTCAGGCCGTGCGCCTCGGCGCGCTGCTGCACCCAGGCCAGGGCGATCTGCCCGAGGGTGGCGCCGTGCGCCTCGGCGACGGCGCGGACCGGGGCCAGCAGCGCCGCGTTGGCCGCCGCGTTGTCACCGGTGAAGCGGGGCTGGGTGCGCCGCCAGTCGTCGCTCGTCAGCTCCTTGTCCGCGTTGACGAACGAGCCGGTGAGGAAGCCGCGTCCGAGCGGCGAGTACGGCACCAGCGCGACACCCAGCTCCCGGGCCGCGGGCACCACGCCCGCCTCGATGTCGCGGCTGAACAGCGACCACTCCGACTGCACGGCGGCGATCGGGTGGACGGCGTGGGCGGCGCGCAGCTCGGGGCCCGTGACCTCGCTCAGCCCCAGGTGGGCCACCTTGCCCTCGGCGACCAGCTCGGCCATCGCGCCGATGCTCTCCTCCAGCGGGACGTCCGGGTTGCGGCGGTGCATGTAGTAGAGGTCGATGCGCTCGACGCCGAGGCGGCGCAGGCTGCCCTCGACGGACTCCCGGATGTAGTCGCGGTCGTTGCGGATGGCCTGGTACGACGGGTCGTCCTCGCGCCGCACGATGGCGAACTTGGTGGCGAGGGTGACCCGGTCCCGGTTGGCCTTGATGAACGGGGCGACGAACTCCTCGTTGCGGCCGAAGGCGTAGACGTCGGCCGTGTCGAAGAGGGTGACGCCCAGTTCCAGGGCCCGCTCCAGGGTGGCCCGCGCCTCGGTCCCG
Source organism: Streptomyces sp. NPDC002537 (assembly GCF_053594975.1). Classification (NCBI taxonomy): domain Bacteria; kingdom Bacillati; phylum Actinomycetota; class Actinomycetes; order Kitasatosporales; family Streptomycetaceae; genus Streptomyces; species Streptomyces sp. NPDC002537. The sequence continues at coordinate 29,163 of NZ_JBSFWT010000051.1, read as the reverse complement.
TCGGTCGGGCCGTAGGCGAAGCTCATGCCCATGCAGCCGAGTCCCTGCACACCGACCTCGGGTCCGTCGGTGCCCAGCTTCGCGGTGGCGATGGTGGTGTTGTCGTTGCTCATGGCGGTTCAGACCCCTTCGGACGCCCGGCGACGGGCGTCGGCGTAAATCTCGATCTTGTGGTCGAGCACGTCGAGCGTGCTCTGCAGCTCCGCGACGCGGCGCCGTACGTCCTCGCGGTGCGCGCTCAGCAGCAGTTCGCGCGCGGCGACGGTGTGCGCTCCCTCGCGCACCATCTGCGCGTACCGCACCATGTCGGCCACCGGCATCCCGGTCAGCCGCAGCCGGCCGACCAGATCCAGCCAGTCCAGGTCACGGTCGGTGTAGCGGCGCTGGCCCGCGTGCGAGCGGTCCACGTGGGGCATCAGCCCGATCCGCTCGTACCAGCGCAGGGTGTGCGCGGACAGGCCGGTGTACTCCGCCACCTCGCTGATCGTGTAGCGGTCGCGGCCCTCGGGGCGCTGCGGCTGCCGACGACAGGCGGCGAGGCCGTCGGACACCTGCCCCGGCCCCGGCACCCGGTCCAGCACGGTCATACGGATCCCCCTGACATCGCGGGCCGTTCGCGGTCGAAAAGCCCTTGCGATGTCGTCAACGCTAGAGAGTTGGAGTGCACTCCAAGCAAGCGGGATCTTGGGGAAATCCGGACCCGTCAGGACCCGTTAGGCTCGCACCCATGGAGAGCCTGCGGAAGATCGAGAACTGGCCGGTGGAGACCGCTGCTGCGGCAGTCGTACGGGCCGACGGCACCGTCGCGGGGGCCTTCGGGCCGACCGCGCACCGCTTCCCCCTGGCCTCCGTGACCAAACCGCTCACCGCGTACGCCGCGCTGCTGGCCGTCGAGGAGGGCGCGATCGAGCTGGACGAGCCGGCCGGTCCCGCGGGCTCCACGGTCCGCCACCTGCTGGCCCACACGTCCGGGCTGGCCTTCGACGAGCACCGGGTGACGGCGGAGCCGGGGACGCGGCGGCTGTACTCCAACGCCGGTTTCGAGGCCCTCGGCGACCACATCGCCAAGGCGACGGACATCCCCTTCGCCGAGTACCTGCGGGAGGCGGTGCTGGAGCCGCTCGGCATGACGGCGACGGACCTCCCGGGCTCGCCCGCCAAGGACGGTGTGTCCACCGTCGACGACCTGTCCCGCTTCGCGGCGGAGCTGCAGGCTCCGCGGCTGCTGTCGCGGCAGACGCTGGACGAGGCGACGACGGTGGCCTTCCCCGGCCTGACCGGCGTCCTCCCCGGCTACGGACACCAGCGCCCGAACGACTGGGGTCTGGGCTTCGAGATCCGCGACGGCAAGTCCCCGCACTGGACGAGTGCGGCGTCCTCGCCCCGGACCTTCGGCCACTTCGGCCAGTCCGGCACGTTCCTGTGGGTGGACCCGGAGGCCGGGGCGGCGTGCGTCGCCCTCACGGACCGGCCGTTCGGGCCCTGGGCCGCGGAGGCGTGGCCGCCCCTGACGGACGCGGTCCTGGCGGAGCTCGGCGCGTAACCGGGGCTGCGGGCCGGACCCCGACTGCAGGCCGGTTCGCCGCCTGCGGCGGGAGCGGCCTGCGGCCGCGTCCTCAATCGCCGGACGGGCTGGATGTGCGGAACGTGGCCTTGAGCCTGCGGGCCGTATCTGCGGGCCGCGGTTTCGCTGCCACGGTCCGCGAAATCCAGCCCGTCCGGCGTTTGAGGACAACGCGGCGAAGCCGTGTTGCGGGGTCCGGGGCGAAGCCCCGGCAACGGCGCCTCAGCCGAAGTGCGGCTCCGCGTGCATCTCCCACACCAGCCACTCCGCCGCATCCACGGCCACCGCCTCCAGCGCCTCCGCATCCAGGAGCCGCACGGCATCGCCCTCCCGCAAGACGTCCTCCCCCAACTGGACGGCCCCGCGGACGACATGCGCATACGCCCACGGCGCATCCGGCACGGACACCCGTTCCCCCGCCCCGGCGCGGAAGACGTGCAGCACCGCCTCCGCCCCCGCCAGCGCGTAGCGGTACCGCGGGCCGGCGGAGACGTCCCGCACGACCTCGTACGAAGCCGGGCCGCCGGATTCCGTCGGGGTGAGCCACATCTGGACGAAGCGGAGCGGCGCGCTCCCGAGGTTGCGTTCGGCGTGCCGTACGCCTTCGCCCGCGCTGAGCCGCTGGAGGTCACCGGCGCGGACGACGGTGCGGTGGCCGGTGGAGTCCTCGTGGGTGAGCTCGCCCTCGATCACCCAGGTGACGATCTCGACGTCGCGGTGCGGGTGTTCCGCGAAGCCCGCGCCGGGCGCGAGGCACTCCTCGTTGCAGGCGGCGAGCGGGCCGAACCGGACGTTGTCGGGGTCGTAGAAGCCGGAGAAGGAGAAGGCGTGCCGGGTCTCGATGCCGGCCTCCGGCTCGCCGCCCCGGAAGCGTTCGGCTGCGCGTTGTACGGCGCGTCGCACGTGCGTCATCGGGCTACGGTAGCCCGGCGACCCCGCTCGGCACCCGAATAAGGCAGGCTTGTCCCCGTGCCTGAACCCGCCGCTCATACCCCGCATCCGCACAGCGCCACGCTCCGGCGCCTGGAGAAGTCCTCCGGCACGCTGGCCGCAGCCGCCATCGCACGGATGGACGCCCAGCTGCCGTGGTACCGGGCCATGCCCCCGGAGAACCGCTCCTGGATCGGCCTGGTCGCCCAGGCCGGCATCGCGGCGTTCACGGAGTGGTTCCGGCATCCGGAGACCCCGCAGGCGATCAGCACGGACGTGTTCGGCACGGCGCCGCGCGAGCTGACGCGGGCGATCACCCTGCGGCAGACGGTGGAGATGGTCCGCACGACCATCGAGGTCATGGAGTCGGCGATCGACGACGTGGCCGCGCCGGGCGACGAGTCGGTGCTGCGCGAGGCACTGCTGGTCTACGCCCGGGAGATCGCCTTCGCCACCGCCCAGGTGTACGCGCAGGCCGCGGAGGCGCGCGGCGCGTGGGACGCCCGGCTGGAGTCGCTGGTGGTCAACGCGGTGCTGTCGGGCGAGGCGGACGAGGGTGCGCTGTCGCGGGCGGCGGCGCTCGGCTGGAATTCGCCCGCGCATGTCGCGGTGGTGCTGGGGACGGCGCCCAACGGGGACAGCGAGCTGACGGTCGAGGCGATCCGGCGGGCCTCCCGGCACGCGAAGCTGCAGGTCCTGACGGGGGTGCTCGGGGACCGGCTGGTGGTGATCGCGGGCGGCTCCGACAATCCGCTGCAGGCGGCGAAGGCACTGATCGGGCCGTTCGCGGCGGGCCCGGTGGTGGCCGGACCGGTGGTGCCGGACCTGCTGTCGGCGACGCGGTCCGCGCAGGCCGCGGCGGCCGGGCTGAAGGCGTGCGCGGCCTGGCCGGACGCCCCCCGCCCGGTGCTCGCGGACGATCTCCTGCCGGAGCGCGCGATGGCCGGGGACGCTACCGCGCGTGAGCAGTTGGTGGAGGAGATCTACAGACCGTTGGAGGAAGCGGGCTCGGCTCTGCTGGAGACGCTCAGCGTCTATCTGGAGCAGGCGAGTAGCCTGGAGGGCGCGGCACGGATGTTGTTCGTTCACCCGAACACCGTGAGATACCGCCTCCGACGTGTGACGGACGTCACCGGATGGTCACCCTCCGATGTGCGTTCGGCCTTCACACTGCGGGTCGCGCTGATTCTGGGGCGCCTGGCAGACGCGGAGTCCCAGCTCTAGGCTTTTGTTGGACATCAACAATTCCCCTGACGGTTCTTGGTCCCTGTCCCCACGGGTGGCCATGGCCGTCCACGAGAGAGAGTGTGAGGGTGCTCGTACTCGTCGCCCCCGGCCAGGGCGCTCAGACGCCCGGCTTCCTGACCCCCTGGCTCGACCTCCCCGGTGTCGAAGACCGACTCCGTGAGTGGTCGGCCGCCATCGACCTGGACCTGGTCCACTACGGCACGAACGCCGACGCGGACGAGATCCGCGACACCGCAGTGGCCCAGCCGCTGCTGGTGGCCGCCGCGCTCGTGTCGGCACGGCAGCTGTTCCCCGCCGGCGAGGACTTCGCCCGGCTCGTGGGCGCCGCCGCGGGACACAGTGTCGGTGAGCTCGCCGCCGCGGCGCTGACCGGTGTGCTGTCCGAGCAGGACGCGCTGGAGCTCGTGCGCAAGCGCGGGCTCGCGATGGCCGAGGCCGCCGCCGTGACGGAGACCGGCATGTCCGCCCTGCTGGGCGGGGACGCCGATGTCGTCCTGCCGCACCTGGAGAAGCTCGGCCTGACGCCCGCGAACGTGAACGGCGCGGGCCAGATCGTCGCCGCCGGCACCGCCGAGCAGCTCGCCGCGCTCGCCGCGGACATGCCGGAGGGCACCCGCCGGGTCGTCGCGCTGAAGGTCGCCGGCGCCTTCCACACCGAGCACATGGCCCCGGCCGTCGAGGTACTGGAGTCCGCGGTGCGGGAGCTGCCCGTCGCCGACCCGCACACGCGCTACGTCTCCAACAAGGACGGCGCGGTCGTCGGCTCCGGCGCGGACGTCGTGGCGCGGCTGGTCGGCCAGGTGGCCAACCCGGTCCGCTGGGACCTGTGCATGGAGACCTTCAAGGAGCTCGGCGTCACCGCGATCATCGAGCTCGCGCCGGGCGGCACCCTGGTGGGCATCGCCAAGCGCGCCCTGCCCGGTGTGCGGACGCTCGCGCTCAAGACCCCGGCCGACCTGGACGCCGCCCGTGCGCTGATCGCCGAGTACGTCCCCGACGCCGCGGCCGCGGCCGAATAAGGAGCCCCGAGAGCATGACCGCGAAGATCAGGCCCAGCAAGGGCGCCCCCTACGCGCGCATCCTCGGCGTCGGCGGTTACCGCCCGACGCGGGTGGTTCCCAACGAGGAGATCCTCAAGTACATCGACTCGTCCGACGAGTGGATCCGGTCCCGTTCCGGCATCGCGACCCGGCACTGGGCGGGCCCGGAGGAGACCGTGTCCGCGATGTCGGTCGAGGCCGCGGGCAAGGCCATCGCCGCCGCGGGGATCACCCCCGAGCAGATCGGCGGCGTGATCGTCTCCACCGTCTCGCACTTCAAGCAGACCCCGGCGATCGCGACGGAGATCGCGCACAAGATCGGCGCGGGCAAGCCCGCCGCGTTCGACATCTCCGCGGGCTGCGCCGGCTTCGGCTACGGACTCACCCTGGCCAAGGGCATGGTCGTCGAGGGCTCGGCGGAGTACGTGCTGGTCATCGGCGTGGAGCGGCTGTCGGACCTGACGGACCTGGAGGACCGCGCGACGGCCTTCCTGTTCGGCGACGGCGCGGGCGCCGTGGTCGTCGGCCCGTCGCAGGAGCCCGCGATCGGCCCGTCCGTCTGGGGTTCGGAGGGCGACAAGGCCCACACGATCAAGCAGACCGTGAGCTGGGACGAGTACCGCACGACGCCCGTCCCCGGCGGCGACAGCGGCGAGGCCCGCCAGGCCCTCGACGAGATCCGTTACCCGGCGATCACCCAGGAGGGCCAGGCGGTCTTCCGCTGGGCCGTCTTCGAGATGGCCAAGATCGCCCAGCAGGCGCTGGACGACGCGGGTGTCAGCCCCGAGGACCTGGACGTCTTCATTCCGCACCAGGCCAACATGCGGATCATCGACTCGATGGTGAAGACCCTCAAGCTGCCGGAGACCGTCACGGTCGCCCGTGACGTGGAGACCACGGGCAACACGTCCGCGGCCTCCATCCCGCTGGCCATGGAGCGGCTCCTGGCCACCGGGCAGGCGAAGAGCGGGGACACCGCGCTCGTCATCGGCTTCGGGGCGGGTCTCGTCTACGCCGCGACGGTCGTTACCCTCCCCTAGGCGAGATCCGCGCGGCGCCCGCCGTACGGCCCCTCACCCACCGCAGTTTTCCCATAACGCAGATACACCGCACATAGAAGGAGCGCCGCAATGGCCTTCACCCAGGAAGAGATCGTCAAGGGTCTCGCCGAGATCGTCAACGAGATCGCCGGCATCCCCGTCGAGGACGTCAAGCTGGACAAGTCCTTCACCGACGACCTGGACGTCGACTCGCTGTCCATGGTCGAGGTCGTCGTGGCCGCCGAGGAGCGCTTCGACGTGAAGATCCCCGACGAGGACGTCAAGAACCTCAAGACCGTCGGTGACGCTGCCGACTACATCCTGAAGCACCAGGCCTGATCCAAGCGTTCGTCGCCACCCCGGCGGTGGCGGTTCCAGCACCTCTACACGTGGAGACAGAATCCCTGTGAACCCGACCAATCGCACCGTGGTCGTCACCGGTATCGGCGCAACCACACCGCTGGGTGGCGACAGCGCATCGACCTGGGAGGGCCTGCTCGCCGGGCGCTCCGGGGTCAAACCCCTGGAGGGCGAGCGCTTCGCCGACCTCCCCGTCCGCATCGCGGCCTCCGCCGCCGTGGACCCCGAGGACGTGCTGCCCCGTCCGCTCACCCGCAAGACGGACCGGTCCGCGCAGTTCGCGCTGATCGCGGCCCGCGAGGCGTGGGCCGACGCCGGCTTCACCGCCAAGGCGGGCGAGGACCCGGCCATCACCCCCGAGCGGCTCGGCACGGTCATCGCCTCCGGCATCGGCGGCGTGACCACGCTCCTCGACCAGTACGACGTGCTCAAGGAGAAGGGCGTCCGCCGCGTCTCCCCGCACACCGTCCCCATGCTCATGCCCAACGGCCCGTCCGCCAACGTCGGCCTGGAGGTGAACGCCCAGGCGGGTGTGCACACCCCGGTCAGCGCCTGCGCGTCCGGCGCCGAGGCGATCGGCTACGCCGTGGAGATGATCCGCTCCGGCCGTGCCGACGTGGTCGTCGCCGGTGGCACCGAGGCGGCCATCCACCCGCTGCCCATCGTGGCGTTCGCCAACATGATGGCGATGTCCAAGAACAACGACGAGCCGCAGAAGGCCTCCCGTCCGTACGACAAGGGCCGTGACGGCTTCGTGCTGGGCGAGGGCGCCGGCGTCGTGATCCTGGAGTCCGCCGAGCACGCCGCCAAGCGCGGTGCCCGCGTCTACTGCGAGGTGCTGGGCCAGGGCCTGTCCGCGGACAGCCACCACATCGCGCAGCCCGAGCCGACCGGCCGCGGCATCGCCGCCGCGCTGCAGAACCTGCTGGACTCCAGCGACCTCAAGCCGTCGGAGGTCGTGCACCTCAACGCGCACGCCACCTCGACCCCGCAGGGCGACGCCGCCGAGATCAAGGCGCTGCGCAAGGTCCTCGGCGACGACCTCGACCACGTCGCGGTCTCCGCCACCAAGTCGATGACCGGCCACCTGCTGGGCGGCGCGGGCGGCATCGAGACGGTCGCGACCGTGCTCGCGCTGCACCACCGGATGGCCCCGCCGACCATCAACATCGAGGAGCTGGACGACGACATCGACGCGGACATCGTCCGCGACGAGCCCCGCCCGCTCCCCGAGGGTCCCATCGCGGCGATCAACAACTCGTTCGGGTTCGGCGGCCACAACGTGGTCCTCGCCTTCCGCTCGGTCTGATCCCGCGCGCCCGTACGACGGCGGCCCGCCACCGGTTCGATCCGGTGGCGGGCCGCCGTCGTCCCCGGACCCGTCAGCCGTCGAAGCTCGCGAAGTACGACGCGGCCATGTCCTCGCGCCCGTGGCCCTGTTCGGCGGCCCGCCGGAAGCGTTCGGCACCGGCGGCCGCCACGTCCAGCCGTACGCCCGCCCGCTCCCCCGCCGCCACGATCAGCCGCGCGTCCTTCTCCGCCGTCTCCGTCGCGAAGCTCGGCGGGGCGAACTCCCCGGAGAGGATGAGCCCGGCCTTCGCCCGGAGGTAGCCCATGTCGAGCGGCCCGCCCTCGACCGCGCCCAGGAAGTCCGCCGGGTCCACACCGAGCCCCTTGGCCAGCGCCAGCGCCTCCGCGGTGCCGTGGGTGACGGCGAGCACCCAGCTGTTGAGAACGAGCTTGAGCCTGCTGGCCGTCCCGGCCGTCGCGTCGTCGCCCGCCCAGACCGTACGGCCGCCGATGGCGTCGAAGACGGGCGCGAGAACCGTACGGGCCTCCTCGGGCCCGGCGGCCAGGACGGTCAGCTTCCCCGCCTCGGCGGGCTGTCTGGTGCCCAGGACCGGGGCGTCGACGAGGACGAGGCCGTGCTCGCGGGCGAACGCGGCGAGGACGTCGAGACCGTCGAGCCCGGCGGTGGTCGACTGGGCCCAGACGGTGCCGGGCTGCAGACCGGGCGCGGCCGCGCGCATCGCCTCCAGGACGGCGGGCCCGTCGTGGAGCATGGTGAGGACGACGTCGGCGCCCCGGACGGCGTCGGCGGGGGTGGCGGCCACGCGCACGCCGTCGGCGGCGAGTGGTTCGGCCTTCTCCCGGCTGCGGTTCCAGACGTGGACGGCGAGCCCGGCGCGGGCGAGATTGCGGGCCATGGCCGCACCCATGATCCCGGTGCCGAGTACGGTGACTGAAGTCGTTTCGGACATGCCGTGACGCTAGCCGCTGAAGCACACTCCACCGCAAGAGCGCACCGTCTCCTCACCCACCGGGGCTCCGCCCCGGACCCCGCAACACGGCTCCGCCGCGTTGTCCTCAAACGCCGGACGGGCTGGTTTTGCCGACCGTAGTCCGCAACCTGCGGGCAAATTCAGCCCGTCCGGCGATTGAGGACGCGGCCGCAGGCCGCCCCCGCCGCAGGCGGCAAGACGGCCCGCAGCCAAAGGCCGAGGGGAAGCGACGACCCCGGTCACACCACCTGGTGGAGCCAGCGGACCGGCGCCCCCTCGCCCGCGTAGCGGAACGGCTCCAGTTCGTCGTCCCACGGCTTACCGAGCAGCTTGGCCACCTCGGCCGCGAGATTGGTCTCGCCGCGCCCGGACCGGGCGAGCGCCGCCCGGAGCCGGTCCTCGGGGATGAGGATGTCGCCGTGGATGCCGGTCACCGCGTGGAAGATGCCGAGTTCGGGGGTGGAGCTGTAGCGCTCGCCCTCGGCGGTGGCGCAGGGCTCGGCGGTCACCTCGAAGCGCAGCAGGTGCCAGCCGCGCAGCGCGGAGGCGAGTTTGGAAGCGGTGCCGACCTGTCCCTGCCAGGAGAACTCGGCGCGCCAGGTGCCGGGAGCGGCGGGTTGTCGGATCCAGTCGAGCGTGACGCGGACGCCGAGTACGCCCGCGACGGCCCATTCGACGTGCGGGCACAGCGCGCGCGGCGCGGAGTGCACGTAGAGAACTCCACGTGTCGTCACCGGGACCTCCAGTGCGGTTCGAGGTTCACCTTCCCCAGCGGCCTCGCACCCGTACCGGTCCCGCCTGGGACAGCAGTAGACATTCTGCCCCAATGGCCACTCCCGCACCAGGCTCAGCGAGGTTACCAACAGTAAACACCATGGGGGGCAAATCTCACGAAAACGGACAGGATATGACGTGTTGCCTTTTCGACCGCTGCCGGAGTGCCGACGCCGCCGGGCCCCGCCCGACCGCCCCCGGGGAAAAGCTACCGTGCGGCGGCACCCCTCCGGTGACGTACCGTCGGACCCGAACCGATATCACCCGGCCTGAGAGGAAAGACTCATGCGTGACAGCGCGGGACGGAAGCTGCGCGGGACCGTGCGAGCCGTCGCCGCCCTGGCCGCGGCAGCCCTCTTCGTCACGGGCTGTGACGACGGCAAGGGCGACGACGGCGCCGCGAAGCCCCGGCAGAGTCCAAGTGCCTCACCCACCCCGGAGTGGAACACCCGGCCGGAGTCGATCGCCTCGCTCGGTGACTCCATCACGCGCGGCTTCGACGCCTGTTCCGTCCTCGCCGACTGCCCCGAGGTCTCCTGGGCCACCGGCACCGAGGTCGACAGCCTCGCCCGCCGGCTGCTGGCTTCCCCGCGGACGAGCAGTTGGAACCACGCGAAGACCGGCGCCCGGATGTCCGACCTCCCCGGCCAGATGCAGGCGGCCGTGGCGGACAAGCCGCAGCTGGTGACGGTGCTGGTCGGCGCCAACGACGCCTGCCGCGCCGACGTCGACGCGATGACGCCGGTCGACTCCTTCCGCGCGGACCTCGAGAAGTCGGTGAAGGAGCTGCGCACCGCCCTGCCGAAGTCCCAGCTGTACGTGGCGGGCATCCCGGACCTCAAGCGGCTGTGGTCCGAGGGACGGGGCAACAACTTCGCGAAGACCGTCTGGAAGCTGGGGCGCATCTGCCCCTCGATGCTCCATGACTCCGAGACCACGGACGCGGCCGCGACGGAGCGGCGCGACCGGGTGGAGAAGCGGGTCGGCGAGTACAACGCGGTCCTCCGGGACGTGTGCCGCCGGGACCTGCTGTGCCGCTACGACGGCGCGGTGCACACCTACGGCTTCACGGGCGAGGAGCTGAGCCAGTGGGACTGGTTCCACCCCAGCAAGACCGGCCAGCGGCAGCTCGCGGAGCTGGCCTACCGCACCGTCACGGCGGCCCGGCCGCCCGCGTGACCCGCGGCTGAAGGAGGGGCGGGGCCGGTCAGGTGACCCCGCCCCCGTCTGCGGCCCGCGGCTGCGGCGGGCCCGAAGGCGCGGGATCCGGGGCGACACCCCGGACCACTTCCCGGCCGCGCGGCGCGCGCCATCCGTACCCTCGCTCCGGGTGACGGCGCCCCTGTGATGACCGGTCGGTGCGGCCCAAGCCATGGCCAAAGGCAACTGCCCAGGACCGCCCGCGCCTTCTTGCGAGCACGGTATCCGATGAACACACCTTTCTCATAAGCAAGTTCACCCTCCCGTGGGTCAACTTCCGGATCCTGGGCATCCGCACCGACAGAGCGACAAGTCGATGACAGTGACCGGGCCTTGTGGTTCGATTCGCCCGGACAAGTCGGAGGACAAGTCGGAGGACAGATCAGAGAACAGCGCGCCAATTCCCGCAGCTCTCTCGGCATCCGAGGTTGTGAATGTCCCAGACATCGCACGGCCAGACATCGCACGGCCGGACATCCGGCACCCGCTCCCGGCTCAGAGAGATTCCCACCGTCAGGGCACGTGACGGCATCGGCGGCACCCTGGCCTTCAAGCGCGACCCGCTGTCCTTCCTGGCGGGCGGCATCGAACGGCACGGCGACATTTTCCGGTTCCGGCCGCTCGGCATCCCCATGGTGCTGGTGAACCACCCGGACTACATCCAGCACATCCTCGTCGACAGCAGCGCGACGTACGACAAGGACGCCACGATCTTCCGCGTGGTCCGCCCGGTGCTGCGCGACGGCCTGATATCCATCGCGGACATGGACCGCTGGCGGCGCCAGCGCCGCATGATGGCACCCCACTTCACCCCCCGCACGGTGAGTTCCTTCGTGCACAACATGACGGACGAGACCGAGCGGGCACTGCGCCGCTGGGAATCCACGGCGAAGACCGGCGGAACCATCGAACTCACCGACGAGATCGGCCAACTGGCGCTCAGGATCGTCAACAGATCGCTCTTCAGCGCCGAAGTGGGCGGCGCCGCCCAGGCATTCGAGCGGGCCTTCGGCACGGCGAACGCCATCCTCGGGGATTTCTTCCGTTTCCCCTTCCCGCCCCTGTCCGTGCCGACGCCGGGCCACCGGCGGCTGCGGCGGGCGATCGACGACATGGACGCGTTCGTCTCCCTCTTCGTCAAGGAGCGCCTCGCCGGCGAGGGCACCGGCGGCGACGGGACCGACCTGCTCTCCCTGCTGCTGCACTCCGTGGACGAGGAGGACGGCAGGGGAATGGATCTGGAGCAGCTCCACCACGAGGTGCTCAATATCTGCATCGGCGCGTACGAGACCACCACCAATGGCCTGGCCTGGACGTTCCATCTGCTCGCGCGGCACCCCGAGGTCGAGGAGAAGCTGCACGCCGAGGTCGACGCCGTGCTGGGCGGCCGGATTCCGGTCTTCGACGACCTGCCGAAGCTGACGTACACCCGGAAAATCATCGACGAGGCGTTGCGCATCTACTCGCCCGCGTACCAGACCATGCGGCGCGCCCGCGAGGAGGACGAGCTCGACGGATACCGGATACCTGCCGGTACCAATGTCCTCGTCAACAGCTATTTCCTGCACCGGCATCCGGAATTCTGGGACGACCCCGAGCGGTTCGACCCCGAGCGGTTCGGGCCGGAGGAGATCGCCAAGCGGCCCAGGCACGCGTATGTGCCCTTCGGCAGCGGTCAGCGCGTCTGCATCGGAAAGCACTTCGCCCTGACGGAACTCACCCTCGTCCTGGCCGGGGTGGCGCGCGGCCACCGGCTGGTGCTGCCCGAGGGCGCCGCCCCCGTCGCGCCGGACGCACAGATCACTCTGCGCCCCAAAGGCGGGTTGCGGCTGCGGCTGGAGTACCGCCGATGAGGCCGGTCCCGGACATCCTCAATCCCTTTCCGTACCAGGTGAATCCGCATGCTGAAAGGGCGCGGGAGCACCTTTCCGCGTGGACGCGGCGCATGGGCCTGGTGAGCGGGAGATCCGCCGGGAAGAGGTTCGAGCGGGCGGACTTCGGCTGGTTCGCGGCGCTGGTCTATCCCACGGCGGACGGCCCGCGCCTGGAACTCGCGGCGGACTGGTTCGCGTGGCTGTTCCTCGTCGACGACCAATTGGACGACGGGGGTCTCGGGCGGAGCCCGGAGCGGGTACGGGGGATGGTGGCGCGCATGCGCGCCGTGCTGGAGGACCCCGAGCCGGGCGCGCGGGACGCCGGCGCCCCGACGGCGCTCTCCTCGCTCGCCGACCTGTGGTCGCGCACGGCGGCGGACGCCACGCCGCACTGGCGGCGCCGGTTCGTGCACCACCTCGGCGACTGCCTGACCACGGCGGCCACCTGGGAGGCCGCGAACAGGGCGCGGGGTGTCGTGCCCGACGAGGAGACCTACGTCGTCAACCGCCGCCGCACCGGGGCGATCTACGTCTGCATGGACCTCATCGACATCGTGGAGCGCGTCGACGTCCCCGAAGCGGTGTACGACAGCCCGGAGTTCGGGGCGGCCCTGGACGCGGCGAGCAATGTCGTGTGCTGGACCAACGACGTGTACTCGCTGGAGAAGGAGCGTTCCCTGGGCGAGACCCACAACCTCGTCCATGTCGTCGAGCACCACCGGGGCCTCAGCCGCGCCAAGGCGCTGGCCCACGTCCGCGAGGCCATATCCCACGAGACGGAACTGTTCCTGGAGAGGGAACGGGCCCTGCTCCTCGCCCATCCCGGGCACACGGCGGTCCTCGGACCGTGCCTCGCGGGAATGCGCACCTGGATGCGCGGCAACCTCGACTGGTCCTCCCGCACCGACCGCTACCACGCCGCCCGCGACCGGCCGGAGGACTACCTGGAGCCGGCTCTCGTCAGAGGTGCGCGAAGAGATACGCGAAGAGATGCGCGGAGAGGTACGCGAAGCAGGCCGGGGCAGTGACCCGACGAGCACCGGCGGCGCGCCCGCCCCGGCTCGCGTGACCGGCGTCCGGGGAGCGGTCGACGCTCCCCGGACGGTGCTCCCCGGACGCGCCGTGGCTCACTCGGTGCTGTCCGGATGCGAGCGGAGGCCGACTCCCAGCACCCCCTCCCAGTGGGTCAGTTCCTCCACCAGGGGGAGCGCCGAGCCCTTTCCCTCCAGGCTCAGGACGACGCCCGCCTCCTTGATCCTGCCGCGTTCGCGGTTGTCGCCGCGGTCCTCCGCCTCCGCCTCGACGTGCACGTCGGTCACCCGGAAGCCGCGCCGGGTGCACAGCTCCAGGACGCGCCCGAGCAGGCCGCGGCGCGTGCGGTAGGAGAGGCGCAGTTCGACCGGGCCGACGTCGGGGGCGACCGACATCCGCTTCGTCATCTTCGGGAAACCGCGGACGACCAGGAAGTGGACGAAGGTCGCCGCGGCGCCGAGCAGCGGCAGGCCGCCGCCGCAGGCCATGCCGACGGCGCAGGTCAGCCAGATCGTGGCGGCCGTGGTCAGGCCGCGCACGGCGTCGCGGCGGACGAAGATGAGGCCGCCGCCGATGAAGCCGATGCCGGAGACGATCTGCGCGGCCACCCGGGACGGGTCGAGGCCGACGCCCGGGATGCCCGCCACGGCGTTGAAGCCGTGGATCGAGACCTCCATGAACAGCGCGCTGCCCACGCCGACGAGCGTGTGGGTGCGCAGCCCGGCGCTCTTCTGCTGTAACTCGCGTTCCAGCCCTACGAGTGAGGAGAGGAACAGGGCGATGCCCAGCTCCACGAACTGACGGATCCCTTGGCCGCTTCCCGTATCGAACAGCGGTGGCGCGGCGACGTACTCGGCTATTCGCATCCGTCAATTGTGGTCTGAAATCACCTTTGCGTGTGGCGAGTTGTCGCCCCTTCTGTTGTCCATGCCCGCGCAGTGGTTGTGTTCTGACCCATGAGACCCAATGGAAAAGTCTGGATGCCGTTCGGCGTCGCGCTGCTCGTATGCGGAGCCGCCCCGTCCGCCGCCCTCGCGTCCCCCGCCGCCGCTCCTGGGGTCACGGTCGAGGAGCAGCGCCTCGCCGGTCCCGTGCCGCAGGAGATCCTCCGGCTCGGCGGGTTCACCGACGTGGCCCCCGGTTTCGGCCGCGACCTGGCCACCGCCCGGACGCCCGCGCAGGCGGAGCGCGTGGCCGTACGCGACGGACGGCGGCTGTGGCGGCGCGCCGTGGACCGGGCGCAGGGGCGGGGACCGGACGGCGGGACGCTGAGCCGTGACGACGACCGGCCGCTGTACTGGGCCCGGCTGGGGATGACGCGGACGCTCCGCGAGTGGAAGCCCGCGTTCACGTTGTCCGGAAAGCAGCGCACGGACCTGATCGCCGCGGTGGAACGGTCCTCGCGCGGCCAGGACTCGATCGACCTGCCGCCGGGGCACGGTGTGAAGCGCGTACTGATCACCGGCTTCGACCCGTTCCGGCTGGACTCCGACGCGCGGCGCTCCAACCCTTCCGGCGCGGCGGCGCTCGCCCTCGACGGCACGACGATCCGCACAGCCGGCGGCCCCGCGCGCATCGAGGCGGTCGTCTTCCCGGTGCGCTGGGCGGACTTCGCGGACGGCACGGTCGAGCGGACACTGCTGCCGTACTTCCGGCCGGGGCCGCGGCGCGTGGACCTCTTCACCACCATCAGCCAGGGCCGGCCGGGCCGCTTCGACGTCGAGCGCACCAACGGCGCCTGGCGCGGCGGCTCCCCCGACAACGCCGACGTCTCCCGTACGGGGACCGTGCCCGTACCGCCCGGCGTCCCCACCGTCCGTCCGCAGCCGCAGTGGACGTCGACCACCCTGCCGTACGCGGCGATCACGGCGGCGCGCACCGGGCCGTACCCGGTGTACGACCACACCGCCGTCACGGAGATCCCGGCGGGCGGCACGGTCCCCGTCGTACGGCCGGACGGGCCGACGCCCGGCTCCGCGGCCCGCGAGGGCGGCGGGGGCGACTACCTCTCCAACGAGATCGCCTACCGCGCGACCCTGCTCCGCGACGCGGTACGGCTGCGGGTGCCCGGCGGCCATCTGCACACGCCGGTGCTGGAGTTCGGGGCGGGCAACGCCGACCCGGCGACCGGGCGGGTCAGCGACCCCGATTTCGTACGGAACCGGCTCGCGATCACCGCGCAGATCAGGTCCGTGATCACGGTGGCCGCGGGCGGGACGAACCGGCCATGATGGCCGGATGATCATCGCTACCGCGCAGTTCGTGTCCCAGCCGTGCGACATCGAGGCCAATGTGGCCCGGATGGCCGGATACGTCACCGAGGCGGGTGAGCGGGGTGCCGCGCTCGTCGTCTTCGCCGAACTGGCCGTCACGGGCTACGAACCGGCGGCGATCGCCGCGGACCAGGACCGGCTGACGACCGCCCCCGACGACCCCCGGCTGGCACCGATCCGCGAGGCGTGCCGGACGGCGGGGGTCGCTGCCGTCGTCAACTGCGCGGGACCCACGGACGCGGGCCCGACGATCAGCTCGTACGTGTACGGCCCGGACGGCACGCTCCTCACCCGCTACGACAAGCTGCACGTGACGGAGAAGGAGACCGCGGAGGGCATCGTCAAGGGCTCCCGCGACGGCGGCCGGTTCACCCTGGACGGCGTCGGCATCGGGCTCGTGATCTGCTGGGACGCCCACTTCCCCGAGCTCGCGGCGTGCGCGGCGGCCGACGGGTGCCGGGTGTTCATGGCGAGCTCGATGTACGGCGACACCGGCGGAAAGGAGGAGCTGACCTCCCTCTTCCCGTCCCTGGCCAAGGACAACGGCCTCTACGTCCTGCTCGCCAACCACGCCGGCCCGTCCGGCCCGTACAACGGGTGCGGCCTGAGCGGCATATGGGCCCCGGACGGCAGCCTCCTGGCGGCGGCCGCGGGGAGGGAACCGGGGGTGGTGACGGCGGACGTGTCCGTCTGACCGGGCCGTCTCCGCTCCGCTCGGTCACCTGAGGCGGCGCTCGTGTTCGGCGTCGAGGTCATCCAGTTCGCGGCGCACCGCCGCGCGCTCGTGCTCCGTGACCGGGCCGTACGGTTCCGGGCGCTCCCGGAGCCGTCGCGCGTAGGCGGCTGCCCCGGAGCGCGGGAGGTTGGCCCACACGCGCGTGCCTTCCGTGGCGGGGGCAGGTTCGGAGAAGCCCCAGAGGCCCCCGCATTCGCGGACGATGCGGATCAGGGGGATCAGGAGCCGCTCGCGGTGGCCGATGCAGGTGGCGGTGGCGTCGGCGGCCGCGTGCGTACGGGGGTGGGGGTCCCACACGACGGTGCGCAGGCTCTCGTCATCGCGCCACCGGAGCGAGATGTAGAGCGCCTGGCCTGGAGCGAACAGCGAGGCGGCGGTGGTGAGTTCACTGACCACTTGGAGCACGGGAACCTCGATCCCACGCAGCCCGTGGGCACGCAGCGAGGTGCGCGCGTTGTCGCACGCGATCCCGGCCGCTTCGGGCCCACCGGGCAGGGTGAAACTGTGGTTGAGCCTCTCGGGCGACAGCGGGGGCCGCTCCGCCGGGGGTACGGGACGGGAGATGAGCGGACAGAGGTCGGTGGACATACGGCAGCTCCGGGTGGTGTGGGGGTGAGGTGTTGGGGTGCGCGCGATGGGCGGCAGCCCGCACCGATGCGCTTCCGGCTGGCGCCGTGCGTGAGTGATGCGGTACCGAAGGTAGCCAGCGACCGTGGCACCGTGCCACATTTTTAGGGGCTGATGCCTCGATCGGGTGATGTGCGGCCGCACGCGTACGGGGCCTCGCCCGGAAACTGTAGGAAGAGCGCATGCCACCCAGGACAATGCCTACCGAACGACAGAAGCGGCTGGGCGCCGAGCTGCGCAAGATGCGTATGGCCGCGGGCGTTTCGACGGACTACGCAGCCGGGCTGCTCGGTATCGACCGCACCAAGATCTCCAACATCGAGTCCGGTGTACGCGTGATCACACCCGACCGCCTCCGCACACTGGTCTGCAATTACGCCTGCAACGACAAGGGATACGCCGAGGCCCTGGAAGCCATGGCCAAGGAGCGCCATCGTGGTTGGTGGGAGGACTTCCGGGGCACCTTGCCCCAGGGCCTCCTGGATATCGCGGAGCTGGAGTGGCACGCGGCCGGGGTGCGCACCTCTCAGGTGACACATCTCCCCGGCCTCCTCCAGACAGAGGAATACGCCCGCTCGATCTTCGAGGCAGTTCTCCCGGCCATGCCACGGCTGGAGGTCGAGCTCCGTGTGGCCCACCGGATGCACAGGCAACAAGTCCTGGAAGGAGACAGGTCGCTGGAGTACCTGGGGTACATCCACGAGGCGGCGCTGCGGATGCAGTTCGGCGGACGCAAGGTCACCCGCGACCAGTTGAACCACCTACTGGTCATGTCCGAACGCGACAACATCACTCTACGAGTGCTGCCCGTCGACACGGGCGCGTTCCCCGGAGCGGGGCATGCGATGTTGTACGCCGAGGGACCTGTACCGCAACTTGATGCCGTGCAGCTCGATCTGGTGGGCGGCCCGTCGTTTCTCTACGCGGAATCGCAGCTCGCGCGGTACCGCGCCCAACTGGATTGGATGGAGCGCGCCGCGCTGGACGCCAGACGGTCGCGCGACTTCGTTCGCGCCATCACAAGTGAGCTATGAGGAAGGCGACAATGGACCACATAACCTGGGAAATGCCGTTCTGCGGCGACGGAAACAACTGCTTCCGCATAGGCACCGACAACGTCGGCAACGCCTACATAGCGATCAACGGAGCCGAGGACCACTACCTCACCGATACCCGAGAAGCCCTCCGCGCCCTCATCCGCGACATCAAAGCCGGCAAGGCCGACCATCTGCTGTAGGCGGCGCAGCCCGCCAACTTCAAGATCATGTACCCCACTACGGGAATATTGCCGTTGCGTCATGGACGCCCCATGGCGGATCGCCCTAGCGTCATCGCGGCGGCGGGGAGCAGCCCCGCCAAGCGCTGAGTCCCGCAGGAGACCGGACACACGGATGAGCCCCGGCCGCAACAGCCAGGGCTCATCCGTCCACGCCGAGCTGCCGGAACGGCGCGCGGCGTCGGAAGAAGATCAGGCGTCGAGGGTGACGATCATCTTGCCGGTGTTCTCGCCGCGCAGCATGCCGAGGAACGCCTCGGTCGCGTGCTCGATGCCGTGGACGGCCGTCTCGCGGTACTTGAGCTCGCCGGAGCGCACCCAGGCCCCGACCTCCTGGACGAACCGCGGCTGGAGGTCCCAGTGGTCGGCGACCAGCATGCCCTGCATGCGCAGCCGCTTGCCGATGACGGAGGTGAGGTTGCGCGGGGCGGGGGTCGGCTCGGTGGCATTGTACTGGGCGATCATGCCGCAGACGGTGATCCGGCCGTGCAGCTTCAGGGAGTCGATGGCCGCCTCCAGGTGCTCGCCGCCGACGTTGTCGAAGTAGACGTCGATGCCGTCGGGGGCGGCCGCCCTGAGCTGCTCGGCGACCGGGCCGTTCTTGTAGTTGAAGGCGGCGTCGAAGCCGTACTCCTCGGTCAGGAGCTTGACCTTCTCGTCCGAGCCCGCGCTGCCGATGACGCGCGAGGCGCCCTTCAGCTTGGCGATCTGGCCGACCTGGCTGCCCACCGCGCCCGCCGCGCCGGAGACGAAGACGGCGTCGCCCGCCTTGAAGTCCGCGACCTCCAGCAGACCGGCGTAGGCGGTCAGGCCCGTCATGCCGAGCACGCCGAGGTAGGTGGAGAGCGGGGCGACGTCCGGGTCGACCTTCACCGCGTGCTCGGCGCCGAGCACCGCGTACTCGCGCCAGCCGAGCTGGTGCACGACGTGGTCACCGGGCCGGAAGGCGTCGGAGCGGGAGGCGACGACCACGCCGACGGCGCCGCCGTCCATGGGGTGGTCGAGCTTGTAGGGCGGGAGGTACGACTTGACGTCGTTCATCCGGCCGCGCATGTACGGGTCGACCGAGAGGTGGATGTTGCGCACCAGGACGCGGCCCTCGCCGAGCTCGGGGACCGCCGTCTCGCGCAGGGCGAAGTCCTCGGGCTTCGGCCAGCCGTGGGGACGGGCGACGAGGTGCCATTCACGGCCGGTGGTGGGGGTGGCGGGCATGGGAAACGGCCTCCTAATGCTTCAGGTTCTAAAACAACCATGCTCCTCGATATTTCATGTTGTCAAGCAACCGGGTATCCTGGAGCCATGGTCCCTCGAACCGATGCCCTGACCCGTGAGGTGGTCGACCTCATCGCGACCGTCGTGGCGCGCTACCACGAGGAGTACGAAGAGGCGGCCGCCAAGCACTCCCTCACCGGGGCGCAGGCGAAGGTGCTGACCCTGCTCGCCCGGGATCCGCAGCCGATGCGCCGGATCGCCCAGCAGCTCAAGTGCGAGCCGTCCAACGTCACCGGGATCGTCGACCGCCTGGAGGCCCGCGGTCTGGCCGAGCGTCACCCGGACCCCGACGACCGGCGCGTCAAGCTCGCCGTCGCCACGACGGAGGGCACGGCCACGGCGGAGCGGCTCCGCGAGTCGCTCGGCTTCGCCCGCGAGCCGCTGGCGGCCCTGTCGACGCGGGAGCGCACGGTGCTGCGCGACCTCCTCCAGCGCATGCTGGGCGAGGAGACGGCATAAAAGCCGGCTAGGTCAGCCTCAGTCGCGCCGCCGTGACGACCGTGCCCAGGCGGGGCATGTCCAGGGTCACCGACGCCCGGTGCTCCTCCGTCGTGAGGGCGCTCATCGCGTCCTCCACGAACACCAGTTGGTAACCGTGGTCGGCGGCGGCGCGGGCCGTCGACTCCACGCCGAGGTTGGTGGCGATCCCGGCGAGGACGACCGTGCGCACGCCGCGCTCCCGCAGCCGGTCGTCCAGCCCGGTGCCGTGGAAGGCGCCGGCGGTCCGGACGGTCCGCTTCACGATCTCGATGTCGCCGGGCTCCGCGACCCCGGCGAACAGCCCGCTCCCGGGCGGCTGTTCGGGCACCCCGGGCCGTTCCACCCGTACGACCACGACCGGCGCCCCCGCCGCCCGGAACGTCCGCGCCAGCGCGGCGGACGTACGGGCCACCTCGTCGCCGCCGCGCGGCGCGAGCGGCAGCGCGACGACGCGCTCCATCAGGTCGATCAGGACAAGTGCCGTGCGCCGCGGGTCGATTTCCGTCATGGCCGGACCGTAGTCCCGGACCCCGGCCACGAGGCCGACGGCAGGTGAAACTTGCGCAACAGGCCGGGGCGGCGGGGGTCGTGGGTGCACCATGGACGGTGGCTGTACGTCTCATAGACGGCCGTATGTAGTGGACAACCGTATGTCTATGACAGCTGTCCATTCATCAACTGTTGATCAGGCATGGATATCACCGGGCCATGGTGAATTTCCGAGCGACTTCAGCCACTGGAGTCAGTGACTCCGGCGCTGTGGATCAGTGATCGACGAGTGAGGTGGCCGTATATGGAAGCCCCTGACGACGACTTGCGCATCAGCCTTCTCGGCCCGGTCCGCGCGTGGCGCGGCCGGACGGAGATCGACCTGGGCACACCCCAGCAACGGACCGTCCTCGCGCTGCTGGCCGCCCAGGGCGGACTGGTGCCGACGCGACGGCTCATCGACGGGATGTATGGCCAATGTCCACCGGAGTGCGCTCCGGGCCTGGTGTCCACGTACGCCAGCAGGCTCCGCAAGATCTTCGAGCCCGGACGCACCCCCCGCTCGCACGCCCGCGTCCTGCTCTCCGGGCGCGGGGGCTACGAGCTCCACATCGACCGGGACGGCGTCGACGTGCACGTCTTCACCACCACGGTCACCCGGGCCCGGGAACTGCGGGACGCGGGGGACCTCCCGGCGGCCTCCGGGCTCTTCGAACGGGCCCTGGCGCTGTGGCGCGGCGAGCCCCTCAGCGGGATCACCGGCCCCTGGGCGCAGGAACACCGGACGATCCTGGAGGAACAGCGCATCGGCGTCCTGGAGGAGCGCTGGACGCTGGAGCTGGAGCTCGGGCACCACACCGCCCTGACCTCCGAACTCACGGCGGCCGTCGCGCAGTTCCCGCTGCGCGAGAGCCTCCACGCCCTGCTGATGCGGTCCCTGCACCGGTCGGGGCGGCAGGCCGACGCGCTGCGGGCGTTCGCCGACGCCCGCCGCGCGCTCGTCGCGGAGCTCGGCATCGAACCCTGCGCCGAGCTCCGGGAACTGCACCAGCGCATCCTCAACAGCGACCGCGACGACGAGCCGCTCCCCGCCCCGCCGTACTCCCCGGCCGGCGGGACGGCGCCGCACGCCCGGACGGCCCGGCCGGGCCAACTCCCGCCCGCCGTACGGCACCTCGTCGGCCGTGACGACCACGTCACCGCCATGGTCGCGGCACTGACCGCCGCCGGCCGCCGGACCGTCCCCGTGTGTCTGGTGTCCGGCATGGCGGGGGTGGGCAAGACCGCGCTGGCGCTGCATGTGGCCCACCGGGTGGCGGAGCACTTCCCGGACGGCCAGCTGTACGCGCGGCTGGAGGGGCCGCTGACCGATCCGGCGGCGGTGCTCGGGCAGTTCCTGCTCTCCTGCGGGGTGCCCGCCGGCGAGATCCCGGACACGCTGGAGGCGCGGGCGGGCGCGTTCCGTTCACTGCTGGTCGGCAAGCAGGTCCTGGTGACCCTCGACGGGGTGGCCTCGGCGGCCCAGCTGTCCGCGCTGCTGCCCGGGGCACCCACGGCGGGGGTGATCGCCACCGCCCGGCGGCCGCTGCCCGTACCGCTGATCACCGACCACGCGCCGATCGACGTGCTCTCCCCGGACGACGCGCGGAAGCTGCTCGTGACCGCCTCCGGCCGGGCGGAGGACCGCACCCCGCCGGACGCCTGGGCACGGCTCGCGGAACTGTGCGGACGGCTGCCGCTGGCCCTGCGCCTCGCCGCCGCCCGACTGGTCGAACGCCCCGTCTGGACCGTCACCCACCTCACCGACCGGCTGGCGGACGAGCACCGGCTCTTCGTCGAACTGCGCTCCGGGGGCGCGTCACTGGAGTCCGTGTTCGCCGTGGACTACGACCGGCTGGACGCCACCCAGGCGGACGCCGTACGGGCCCTGGCCGGGCTCGAAGCCACCGACATCTCCCCCGACTCGGCGGCGGCGTGCCTCGGGACGGACCTGTACGAGGCGGAGGACCTCCTGGAGTCACTGGTGGACGCGGCGGTGCTGGGGGCTCCCGCGATGGGGGTGTACCGGTTTCATGGGTTGATGCGGACCTTTGCCAGGGCGCTGCGCTGAGCGGTGTGCGGGTCCGTCGCCGCCTGCGGCGGGGGCGCCCTGCGGCCGCGTCCTCAATCGCCGGACGGGCTGAATTGTGCGGGCGTGGTCCGCAGTCTGCGGGCCGCAGGCCAAAGAGCTACGGTCCGCAAATCCAGCCCGTCCGGCGATTGAGGACAACGCGGCGAAGCCGTGTTGCGGGGTCTGGGGCGAAGCCCCAGTTCGGGAAGGGGCGGGGTGGGGAACAAGCCCGCCGCAGGCGGCGAACCGGCCCGCGGCCCCTCACCGCCGTATCAAGCGGTCCGCCGACCGCGCGGCGAAATACAGCAGCGCCGCGGAAAGCAGCACCGCCACCGTCACCACCCCGCCCACCGAGCCGACGCTCAGCGCAACGGCAAGGCCGCCGACCGTGACCAGCGGGCCCGCCGCGTACCAGCCGAGGAAGAGGAGGACTCCCGGGTCGCCCATCGGGGTGGGCACCCCGAGGAACAGCATGCCCGTGCGGGCCGGGCCGCGGCTCGCCGCGAAGACGGCGGCCGACGCGAACGGCAGGGCGCACACCGGCATCAGCAGCAGCGCCCGCGGCGCGCCCGCCACCGCGAACGGCACCGCGGCGAGGACGCCCAGCAGCGCGCCGGCCAGGGCCGGGAGCACGGTGTGATGGAGCATCAGCACCCGGAAGCGGAAGGGCGCCCAGGCCGCGCGCCGTACGTCGTCGGTCTCCAGCCGGGCGGTCTCGGCGAGCGCGCCCACGGCGACGTAGCCGAACAGCAGGGCCACGACGAGCAGAGCGTTCCGCCTGCCGCCGTCGACGTCCGTGCTCAGGGCGGCCGTCGCGGTGGCGCAGGCCGTCCACATCAGGGACTTGGCCAGGCGGCCGGGCGCGCGCAGCAGGGCCAGCAGGTCCCGCCACACCACCACGAGGTACTTCGAGCGGGGCGCCCGCAGCCGGACGCGGCGGGTCCGGCCGCTGTCGGTGGCGTCCAGCAGGGCGAGCTTGGCGGCCCGGAGTTCGAAGGTCCACAGCACGGAGGACACGGTCTGTGCCGTCGCCGCCCGGCGGCGCAGCTGCGCGGTCGGCACGCGCGCGGCGTCCCGGTCCCCCTGGAACAGCCCGGCGGCGGTGAGGAGGACGAGCGGGACGAGCGCGTACGGCCAGCCGGGGGCGGAGCCGCCGGTCGCGGCGACCACGGGCTGGGCCGCCCACCCCCACGGCCCCGACCACGACTCGGCCCGCTCCAGCGGCGCGAGCCGGTGCCCGTACGCGGCCAGCGCCACCTGTCCGGCGAGCAGCATCAGCACGACGACGGCGAGAGGTGTGCGGCGGCGTACGGTCCGGGCGAGCGCCGCCCTGCGTTCCACGGCCATCCCCACCGAGGTGGCGAGCAGGGGCAGGCACACCGCCGCGGGGAGGAGCGCGAGCAGCGCGGAGCCGACCGGGGCCAGGTCCAGCACGCGCAGCGTCACGGCCCCGGCGGCCGCGAGCAGCAGGCCGGGGACGACGGATATGCCCGCGGTCAGCCAGAACCACGGGCGCAGCACGCGGGCCCTGCGGACGGGCTGGGCGAGCAGCCAGGCCACGGACGGGCCCGGTACGACGACCGGCCCGCGCCACAGCGCGTCCCGGGCGGCGACGAGGGCGAGGGCGGCGGTCAGCAGGGTGAACAGGGCGGGCAGGGCGTGCCGTACGTCCGTGCCGAGGCCGCCGTAGTCGGCGCCGAGCCGGACCTGCCGGAGGAAGTGGTAGGCGTAGCCGCTGCCGTAGCCGACGACGACGAGGACGAGGGTGTAGACGACGACGGCGAGGTCGCGGCCCTTCTGCCTGCGGTGTGCCCGCCGTTTCTCCCGGAGCCAGCGCAGGGTCTCGGCGGTGCGGTCGTCGTCCTCCTCCGACCAGGTGGGCCCGTCGTCGGTCCGCTGGTCCTCCTGCACGCTCATCCCCGCAGCCCCAGCTGTTCCAGCACCTCCGCCGGATGCCCTTCGGCGATCACCCGGCCGTCCTCCAGGGCGACCATCCGGTCGGCGACCGTCTCCGCCAGCTCCGCCTGGTGCGTGGCCAGCAGTACGGCGACGCCGTCCGTCTTCTCGCCGACGAGCAGTTCCGCGAGCCGCACCCGGGCCTCGGGGTCGAGCCGCTGCTCGGGTTCGTCGAGGACGAGCAGGTCCCGCGGGCGGACGAGGGCGGCCGCGAGCAGCAGCGACTGCAGCTGCCCGGACGACAGGGAGCCGGGCAGCGCCCGCGCGTGGTCGGTGAGCCTGCGGTCGGCGAGCACGTGGTCGATCCACGCCTGCGCGTCGTCCACGGCGTGGGCGACGGTGACGAGTTCGAGGTGCTCGCGCACCGTGAGGTCCGGGTAGGTGGCGACGGTGTCGCCGACGACCGCGACCCTGGCCCGTACCTCGGGGTCGTCCTCGGTGACCGTGCGGCCCGCGAAGAGGGCGGTGCCGGTCGTGGGGGTGTCGCGGCCGCTCGCGATGCGCAGCAGGGTGGACTTGCCGGAGCCGTTGTGCCCGAAGAGGGCCGTGCAGGTGCCCGCCGCCAGGTCCAGGTCGAGCGGGTGCAGCGCCTGCCGCTCCCCGTAGACGCGGCCGACGCCGCGCAGCCGGAGCAGTGGGGGCCGGTCGTCGTGTGCGGTGCCGTCGCGCTGCGGGGCCATCAAACCTCCGTACGATCGTGGACTCCCCCAGACCCTAGCCAAGCGGGGCGTACGCCTTCGTGTGCGGTACGGCGGCGCGGGGAGTGGCGGGTGCGCGACGATGGCTCCCATGAGTTCCGTGTCCGGTCCCGATCGGGGATCGCCCTCAGAGTCCGGTCCGTCGTTCGGCCCATCGGACTTCCAACTGGTGCTGCTGCGGCGGATGGCCGACCATCAGCCGGGGCTGGTCGAGGACGCCCTGCGCGAGCTGGGCGTCGACCGGTCGCGGATGCGGGAGGCCAACCGCCGCTGGCAGGCGATGCTGCGCTCGCCCCGGCAGCGCGGGGCGGGGGCGCGCTACCGCTCCGTGCTCGGTCCGCCGGAGACCGTGGGCGGGCGCCGGATCGGCGATCTGGACTTCGAGGCGGCGACATGGCGGCTGCCGCTCTGGCCCGGCCTGCGGTTCGAGGTGCTCTCCGCGCCCGGGGGCGCGGTCTGGAACGAGTGGCTGGTGCGCGCGCCGGGGGCGGCCGGGCCCGCGCTGGGCTCGGTCGGGGACCTGCGGCCGTGGTCGTGCACGGTGGACGAGGTGGCGCGGGCCTTCGCCCCCGCCCGGCCGATGGAGGGCACGGCACCGACCCGCTGGCAGCTGGCCTTCACGGCGGACGGCGGTGAGCACATCGCGGAGTTCACCTGGGGACTCTTCCAGCGCCTCGTCCTTTAGGCCGACACGGAACTGGCCGTTCAACCGAAGCGGGGCCCGGCGGCCCGTGCCTAGCGTGGCCCGCATGTCCCGCAACCGAGCCCTCGCCCTGGCGGCCGCGGCCGCCGTCCTGGCCGCCGCCACCGGCTGCTCCCTGAGCGCCGACCGCTCCGGGGAAGTGACCGGAACCCCCGCGGCGGGCGAGGAGCCCTCGAAGGTGTCCATACCGGAGCTCGGCGTGCGCAGCGACCTGTTGCGGCTCGGGCTGAACAAGGACGACACCGTGCAGGTGCCGCCGCCCGGGAAGGGCATGACGGCCGGCTGGTACACGGGCAGCGCCAAGCCCGGCACGCCCGGCGCGGCCGTCATCATCGGCCACAACGCCACCCGGGAGGGCAAGGCCGTCTTCCACGACCTGGACAAGGTGAACAAGGGCAGCGTCATCGACGTCGAGCGCGGCGACGGCAAGGTGCTGCACTTCTCCGTGACGGGCAAGGAGAAGGCCGACAAGAGCGCCTTCCCGACGCGGAAGGTCTACGGGGAGACACCGGACCGGGTGCTGCGCCTGGTGACCTGCGCGGGCGATCTCGACCCCGACGGGCACCCCGTGCAGAACCTGATCGTCTACGCGGCGCTCACGGGGTGAACGGGGGCCGGGGGCGATGCCCCCGGCCCCGCGGTCTCAGGCGAGCTCCGCCGACAGGGTGATCGTCGTCCCGGTGAGCGCCTGGCTGACCGGGCAGTTCTTCTTGGCGTCCTCGGCGGCCGCCGCGAAGCCCTCCTCGTCCAGGCCCGGGACCTCGCCGCGCACCCACAGGTGGATGCCGGTGATGCCCGTGCCGGGCTGGAAGGTGACGTCCGCCTTGGTCTCCAGGCGGGTGGGGGGCGTACCGGCGCCGGTCAGTCCGTGCGAGAGGGCCATCGAGAAGCAGCTGGAGTGGGCCGCGGCGATGAGCTCCTCGGGGCTGGTCTTCCCGTTGGCCTGCTCGGCGCGGGACGGCCAGGACACCGGCTGGCTGCCGATGCCGGACGAGTCGAAGGTGACGGTGCCGCTGCCGGTGAGCAGCTCGCCCTCCCAGACGGTGTGCGCGGTGCGGGTCGTGGCCACGTGTCGTTCCTCCTACGGAAGCGATGGGGTCGAGGGCAGGTTCCAGGCGACGAGCGCGGGGCGCCCGTGCTCGGTCCCGATGCGGCTGACAGTAGCGGTGTCGAGCCGGAAGAGCGCACCGGCGGCGGGCGGCAGCCCCAGTCGGCGGGCGGTCAGCACCCGCAGGAAGTGCCCGTGCGCCACCAGCACCACGTCGCCGCCGTCCGGCTCGCGCAGCCACGGTCCGACCCGGGCCAGCACCCGGTCGGCGCGGGCGCCGACCTGGGCGACGGTCTCGCCGGGGTGGCCGGCGGGGCCGGGGACGACGCCGTCGTCCCACAGGTACCAGTCGGGCCGGGTGCGGTGGATCTCGTCGGTGGTGATGCCCTCGTAGCCGCCGTAGTCCCACTCGTGCAGGTCGGGGTCGGTCTCGGGGTCGAGGCCCGCGAGCTCGGCGGTCCGTACGGCCCGCTTGAGCGGGCTGGCCAGCACCGTGGCGATCCGCCGCCCGGCCAGCAGCGGGCGCAGGGACTCGGCCTGCCGTTCGCCGCGCTCGGTCAGCGGGACGTCCGTGAGGCCGGTGTGCCGCCCGGAGCGGCTCCATTCGGTCTCGCCGTGCCGGACCAGCAGGAGCTCACTCACCGGTCCGCTGCTCCGCCTGTGCCTTGGCGACGTCGGCCCGCACCTCGTCCATGTCCAGGGCGCGTGCCTGCCGGATGACGTCCTCCAGCGCGGCCTCGGGCAGCGCGCCGGGCTGGGCGTAGACGGCGATGTTGTCCCGCACGATCATCAGGGTGGGGATCGACCGGATCTCGAAGGCGGCGGCCAGCTCGGGCTGGGCCTCGGTGTCGACCTTCGCGAAGACCAGGTCGTCGTGGCGCCCGGCGGCGCCCTCGTAGACCGGCGCGAAGTTCCGGCAGGGGCCGCACCACTCCGCCCAGAAGTCGATGAGCACGAATCCGTTGCCGGAGACGATCTCGTCGAAGTTGTCCTTGGTGAGCTCCACCGTGCTGCTGGCCATGCCTGACTCCTGCCTCCGGTTCGCGGGCGGTCGCCCCGGCAGGACCAACCGGACGACGCCGGACGGTATTCCCGCCGTGCCCCGCGAGCAGCGTGTCCACCCGGTGGAGGCGGAGGGTGCCGTCCCACAAGAACGTCGAACGCGACACGGGTGGTGCCGTTCCGGACAGTCCCGGCCGCTCTCCATCAAGGATTCGCATTGTTCACTCAAAGGCGATCGTTTGTTCACCCAGAGTTCCCTGTATCCGGTGTTTCCCCGACCACTCATGGAGAGCAGCCAAGCGATGGACACCTTCCGGCACCTCGCGGCACACCTGGGGCTCGACCTCGTCGCCGTCTGCCTGCTGACCTTCGCGGTCTACTACCCGCGCCATCGTCGGCGCGATCTCGTGCCGGCCTATCTCGCCCTGAACGTGGCCCTGTTCACCGTCGTCGCGGCCCTCGCCGAAGTGGGCGGCGAAGGCGGCACGGCGCTCGGCTTCGGCCTCTTCGGCGTGCTGTCGATCATCCGGCTGCGGTCCGACTCCGTGCAGCACGAGGAGGTCGCGTACTACTTCACCACCCTCGTCCTCGGCCTGCTCTGCGGCCTGCCCGAGCTGGCCTTCGGCATCACCGCCGGGCTGAGCGCCGTCCTGCTGCTCGTCATCTACGTGGCCGACCACCCCCGGCTGCTCGCCCGCTCCCGCCGCACCATGGTCACCCTCGACGCCGTCCACACCGACCCGGCGGCGCTGCGCGCCGACCTCGCCCGGCGGCTCGGCGAGCCCCTCAACTGGACGGTCATGGAAGTGGACTTCGTCCGCGACCTCACCGTCGTGGACGTCCGCTACCGCGAACCCCGCCCCGACACCGGCACCCGCCCGGCCACCACCGGGCCCGCCCGTCGCGAGGTGCCCGCCTGGGAGTCGGTATGAGTGCCCCGGCCGCGCCCCCGCGGGCCCACGGCGTACCGGCCGCCGTCCACGCGATCCACGAGGCGGCCCACGCCACCGCGCCCATCACCCTGGCCGAGGTCAACGAACGCTCCGCGCTCATGGCCCGCTTCGACCACAGCTACCTCGTCCCCGCACCCGTCTTCCTGCGCATGGCCGAACAGCTCACCGACCCCCACCGCCCCGACGGCCCCTTCCG
>NZ_JBSFWT010000050.1:0-54885 GCF_053594975.1 Streptomyces sp. NPDC002537 | reverse complement strand
GTGGCGTAAGGGTGAGGCTCTGGGCGGAGGCCGTGAGCGCTCCGTGCGTTCGCGGGCCCTGACATGTCTCAGGGGCGCGGGCCCGGCCCGTACGTATACCCGTACGTATATACCCGTACGTATATAGAGGGCTCAGCCGCGGCGGCCCAGCAGCTTCCACGCCGTGGGGAGGACGCCCATGGCCAGGGCCGCCTTGAGCGCGTCGCCGATCAGGAACGGCGTCAGGCCCGCGGCGATCGCGTCGGCCGCCGGGAGGTGGGCGTACAGCGCCAGGTAGGGGACGCCGACCGCGTAGACGATCGCGGAGCCCAGGACCATGGCGCCCGCGGTGCGCGGCACCGAGCGGTCCGCGCCGCGGCGGGCCAGGGCGCCGACGACGGTGGCGGCCAGCATCATGCCGAGGACGTAGCCGAAGGAGGCGAAGCCCGCGCCGGACCGGCCCTCGGCGAACCACGGCACTCCGGCCAGGCCGGCGAGGGCGTAGAGGGCGAGGGAGAGGAAGCCGCGGCGAGCGCCGAGCGCGGTGCCGGTGAGCAGGACCGCGAAGGTCTGGCCGCTGACCGGGACCGGCGAGCCCGGGACCGGCACGGCGATCTGGGCGGCGACGCCGGTCAGCGCCGCGCCGCCGAGGATCAGGGCGGCGTCGCGGACGCGGGCGCGCCCCGCGGTGGAGGCGGGGAGCAGATCGGCGAGGACCGTACCGGTCCGGGTTACTGGGGCAGCGGTGGCCATCGGTACTCCGCGGGGCGAAAGGGAAGATCAAGGGAAGATCAGGGGACGCGTCGACGGTAATCGAGGGCTTCCGCGCGGGCACCGGCCGACGGCGACAAAGGCGGACCGCCCCGCTTTGGAGAGTTCCGAGCGGCGTCGTCCCGGGTCGGCGCTGCTAAGGGCGCACGCCCGCGCGGACCGTTCCCGTCGCGCGAGTGATGCTCGTCACGACGGACCGGCGAAGCTTGGCGTCTGCCGCTCCCTCGGGAGAGTGTGGAAGACCTTCGCATCCTTTTTGCGCCCATCGCACAGATCCGAGAGTACGAGCGCCATGCATGACGCACCGCCTGTCGCCGAGCCGCTGAGCGGCGAGAAGGAGCCCCTTTCCGCCGGGCTGAAGCAGCGGCATCTGACGATGCTGGGGCTGGGCGGGGTGATCGGGGCGGGGCTGTTCGTCGGCTCCGGCGGCGGGATCGCCGTCGCGGGTCCCGGGATCATCGTCTCGTATCTGATCGCGGGCGCGCTCGCGATGCTGGTGATGCGGATGCTCGGCGAGATGTCGTCGGCGATGCCCGCGTCGGGCGCCTTCTCGGTGCACGCGGAGCGGGCGCTGGGGCGGTGGGCCGGGTTCACGGTCGGCTGGCTCTACTGGTTCCTGCTGGTGGTCGTGCTCGCCGTGGAGGCGACGGGCGCCGCGCAGATCGCCAACGGCTGGCTGCCGTCGGTGCCGACGTGGTCCTGGGTGCTGCTGTTCATGGTGGTCTTCACGGCCGCCAACCTCGCCGCGGTGAAGAACTTCGGTGAGTTCGAGTTCTGGTTCGCGACGCTGAAGGTCGGCGCGATCGTCCTCTTCCTGGCGCTCGGCCTGCTGGCGGTCTTCGGGCTGCTGCCGGACACCCACGCGGTGGGCTTCACCAACCTCACCGGCCAGGGCGGCTTCCTGCCGAACGGCTGGAGCGGTGTCGTCTCCGGCGTGCTCGCCGTCGTGTTCGCCTTCGGCGGCCTGGAGGTCGTCACCATCGCCGCCGCCGAGTCGGACGACCCGGCGCGCGCGGTGGGCCGGGCGGTGCGCAGCGCGGTGTGGCGCATCCTCTTCTTCTACGTGGGCTCGATGCTCGTCATCGTCACCGTGCTGCCGTGGTCGTCGATCGTGCCCGGGAAGAGCCCGTACGTGGCGGTCCTGGACCATATCGGGGTGCCCGGGGCCGGGCAGATCATGAACATCGTGGTCTTCGTGGCGCTGCTGTCCGCGCTGAACGCCAACCTCTACGGGTCGTCCCGGATGGTCTTCTCGCTCGCCGAGCGGGGGGAGGCGCCGCGCTCCCTGCTGAAGGTGTCGGGCGGCGGGGTGCCGCGCCGGGCGGTCCTCGCCTCGGTGGTCTTCGGTTTCGCCTCGGTCATATTGAACCTGGAGTGGCCGGACTCGATCTTCCGGTACCTGCTGAACGCGGTCGGCGCGGTGCTGCTGTTCGTGTGGGGTCTGATCGCGGCCTCGCAGCTGCGGCTGCGGCGGCGGATCGAGCGGGAGGCACCGGAGCGGCTGACGCTGCGGATGTGGGCGTTCCCGTATCTGACGTGGGTCGCGCTGGCGGGGATGGGCGCCGTGCTCGTCCTGATGCTCACGGACGACGGCGCGCGGCCCCAACTGCTGTGGTCCGCCGGGGCGACGGGCCTGGTGCTGCTGGTCGCGGGCGTCCGCGAGCTCCGCCTGAGGCGACGCGCCTGACTGATGCGGTGAGTGACCGTCGGGTGACCGGGGAGGGCCGCGAACGGAGGCGTTTCGTCCGTTCCAGCCGCTATATAGGTTGCTTCAGCAGAGACCTGTCATGCACAGTCAGTGACATTGCCGTCTAGATATCGGACAGCAATGTCACAACTGTTGTCCTGAGCGAACATGGCCTCCACACTGAGGCAACTTTCCGCTCTCACCCCACGGGAATCACACGACATGACTCGGATACCTGAGACCTCCTCCGCGCCACCGCGCGATGACGGGGTCACCGCTCAGGCGCCGGGCGACAAGGATCTGTCGCACGGCCTCAAGCAGCGTCATCTGTCGATGATCGCCCTCGGCGGTGTGATCGGCGCGGGCCTCTTCGTGGGCTCGGGCGCGGGCATCGCGGCGGCCGGTCCGGGCATCGTGCTCGCCTACGCGGCCTCCGGGCTGCTGGTGATGCTCGTGATGCGGATGCTGGGCGAGATGGCCGCGGCCAACCCCGCCTCGGGCACCTTCTCGGTGCACGCCGAGCGGGCGATCGGCCCCTGGGCCGGGTTCACCGTGGGCTGGATGTTCTGGGTGGAACTGTGCGTGGGCATCGCCGTCGAGGCGATCGGCGCGGCCCACATCATGCAGTCGTGGTTCCCCTCCACACCCTCCTGGATGTGGGTCCTGATCTTCATGGCCGTCTTCTGCGGCACCAACCTGGCGGCGGTCAGCAACTTCGGCGAGTTCGAGTTCTGGTTCGCCGCGCTGAAGGTGGGCGCGATCGGCCTCTTCCTGGTGCTCGGCCTGCTGGCGATCTTCGGGTTGCTGCCGGGCACCTCGGCGCCGGGCGCCGACAACCTCACCGGCCACGGCGGCTTCCTGCCCAGCGGCCTCGACGGCCTCGCCGCGGGCCTGCTGGCCTCGGTCTTCGCCTACGGCGGGCTGGAGACGGTGACGATCGCGGCCGCCGAGTCCGAGCAGCCGGTCAAGGGCGTCGCGAAGGCCGTCCGCACGGCGATGTGGCGCATCGCCCTGTTCTACGTGGGCTCGATGCTGGTGGTCGTCACGCTGATCCCGTGGACCGACAAGTCGATCACCGAGACCGGCCCGTACGTCGCCGTCCTCGACCACCTCGACATCCCCGCGGCCGGACAGATCATGAACGTGATCGTGCTGATCGCGCTGCTCTCCGCGATGAACGCCAACATCTACGGCGCCTCCCGGATGTCGTACTCGCTCGTCCAGCGCGGCGAGGGTCCCCGCTTCCTCGGCAAGGTCAGCGGCGGGGTGCCGCGGATGACCGTGCTGGCCTCCTCCGCCTTCGGCTTCTTCGCGGTGCTGCTGAGCTACTGGTGGCCCGACACCGTCTTCAAGTGGCTGCTCTACATGACCGGCGCCGCCGTGCTGGTGGTGTGGGCCTTCATCGCCGTAACCCAGCTGCTGATGCGCCGCCGGCTGGAGCAGGAGGCACCGGAGAAGCTCGTGGTGCGCATGTGGTGGTTCCCGTACATCACGTTCGTGGCCCTCGCCGGGATCCTCGCCACCCTGGCCCTGATGCTGCGCGAGCAGGACACCCGGGTCCAGCTGTACGCCACCGCGGGTCTCACCGTGGCCCTCGCGGCCTTCGGCTACGCCCGGCAGCGGGCGCTGGCGCGCCGCCGCCCGGCCGGAAGCTGACGCTCCGCCAGCACCCTTGCGCACGAGGCGGGGTAGGTCCTGATCTTCAGGACCTACCCCGCCTCCGTCTTTGGACCGAAGCCCACCCCCATCACCGCTTTCTTCAGGCACTTGCTGATAGCGTCTACCTGCAAGTTAATTGCAATAAGCAGTCGGAGGGCTCGGCATGGCCATCTACACACTTCCTGAACTCCCCTACGATTACGCGGCGCTGCAGCCGGTCATCGATGCGAAGATCATCGAGCTGCACCACGACAAGCACCACGCCGCGTACGTCAAGGGCGCGAACGACACGCTGGAACAGCTCGCCGAGGCCCGTGACAAGGACCAGTGGGGCGCGGTCAACGGCCTGGAGAAGAACCTGGCCTTCCACCTCTCCGGCCACATCCTGCACAGCATCTACTGGCAGAACATGTCCGGCGACGGCGGCGGCGAGCCCCTGGACAAGGACGGCGTGGGCGAGCTGGCGGACGCCATCGCCGAGTCCTTCGGCTCCTTCGGGAAGTTCAAGGCGCAGCTGACCAAGGCGTCGGCGACCACGCAGGGCTCCGGCTGGGGCGTCCTCGCCTACGAGCCGCTCAGCGGCCGCCTCATCGTCGAGCAGGTCTACGACCACCAGGGCAACGTCGGCCAGGGCTCGGTCCCGATCCTGGTCTTCGACGCCTGGGAGCACGCCTTCTATCTCCAGTACAAGAACCAGAAGGTCGACTTCATCGAGGCCATGTGGCAGGTCGTCAACTGGCAGGACGTCGCCAAGCGGTACGCGGCCGCGAAGGGCCGCGACGACGTTCTTCTGCTGGCGCCGTAACCCTGCCCTGATACGTCCTGCTCGTGATCGTCTTCTCACCCTTCACGTGGCAGTGACGCGCCCCCGTGCGAGTGGTTCGCACGGGGGCGTTTCCCTTTCCGGGTGACCGGCCCGTTGCCGCCTGCGGCGGGGGCGGCCTGCGGCCGCGTCCTCAAACGCCGGACGGACTGGATTTGCGGACCGCGGTCCGCAAAACTTGCGGGCCGCAGATCAACCGGTCCGGCGATTGAGGACAACGCGGCGAAGCCATGTTGCGGGGTCCGGGGCGCAGCCCCGGGCAGGAGGGCGCCCCGGTCACGCGTGACCGAACGCCTCCCCCGTCACCGTGAACTCGCGGGCCAGGCCCGCCTCGTGGAGGCGGGCGAAAGCCGTGAAGGGCAGGCCGTACGCCGACTCGCCGCGGTCGAAGGTCCAGCTCCGGTGGACGGCGAAGCGGTAGTCGACGGCCGTTTCCCCGCCCGCGTCCACCCGCACCGTGCCCGTCAGCCGGTAGTCGACCCCGCGCAGCGCGAGCCACCAGTCCACGCTCCCCCGGCGGGCGATCGGCACACCCCGCCAGCCGCTGTCCGCCGGGTAGGCGGAGGGCGTACGGGGGCCGTTCCGCCACCGGACGAGTGCCTCCGCACGCCAGCGGTCCAGCTGCCCCTCCGCCGCGGACCGTACCCCCGGGAGGGCGAGCAGCTGCGCGGCGTCCACCCGGTAGGGAGCACCGTTGCCCCGCAGATAGTGCCGGAGCGTACCGGCCGTCTGCCGCAGCCCCAGTGCGCCCCAGATCGGGGGCAGGGCCCGGCAGACGGCCCGCATCAGCAGGTCGTACGGACGTACGGGGAGCTCCGCGAAGCGGGCGTGGCCGCCCGGCGGCTCGGTGTCCGCCCGGCCGCCCGCGCGGCCCAGCGGCCGGGAGAGGTCCGTCTTGCCCATACCCGGACATTAAGGGACCGGATCGGCCACCGCCCGTCGAACCGCGCGCATCGACCCGTCGGTCGAGGACCGTCAGTCGAAAATCGGCCCCTGCGTCCGCGTCCTCTTACTGCGCCCCCCGGGGGACAACCCCCGGACCCCCGGCCGGGCCCGGCGCTGCCGTCAGTCGAAAATCGGCCCCTGCGTCCGCGTCCTCTTGATCTCGTAGAAGCCCGGCGTCGAGGCGACCAGCAGGGTGCCGTCCCACAGTCTGGCCGCGGCCTCGCCCTTGGGGGCGGGGGTGACGACCGGGCCGAAGAAGGCGACCTCCTCGCCGTCCGCGCCCGGTACCGCGATGACCGGGGTGCCGACGTCCTCGCCGACCTTGTCGATGCCCTCCTTGTGCGAGGCGCGCAGTTCCTCGTCGTACGCGTCGGTGTACGCCGCGTACGCCAGCTCCACCGGAAGACCGGCCTCCGCCAGCGCGGCCTCGATCGTCGCGCGGTCGCGCGGCAGGCCCTGGTTGTGCAGACGGGTGCCGAGCGCCGTGTAGAGCGCGCCCAGCACCTCCGGGCCGTGCTTCTTCGCGGCGGCTATGCAGACCCGCACCGGGTGCCAGGAGGCACTGCCGGGGCGCATCGCCTCCGCGTACTCCGCCGGAAGCTCGTCGAGTTTGTTCTCGTTGAGGACGGCCAGGCTCATGACATGCCAGCGCACCTCGACCGGGCGGACCTTCTCGACCTCAAGCATCCAGCGGGAGGTCATCCAGGCCCAGGGGCAGATGGGGTCGAACCAGAAGTCCGCGACGGTCTTCTCGGGAGCGGTCACCTGAATCTCCTCTAGTGAGCTCTTTCGAGCTGATCAGTGGGGGTTTCAACAACACCGCCCGTGCCATGATTCCTGATGTTGTCCGAGATACGAGACGAAGCCGAGGGAGCCACCGTGCCCGGTGAGAATCTGACCCGTGAGGAGGCCCGCGACAGGGCCCGGCTGCTGGCGGTGGACGCCTACGACGTGGCGCTCGATCTGCGGTCCGCGGTGGGCGAGGGCCCGGAGCACCGCACCTTCCGTTCCGTGACCACGATCCGCTTCCGCTGCGCCGAGCCGGGGGCGGGCAGCTTCGCCGACCTCGTGGCGCCGTCGGTCACCTCCGTGACCCTCAACGGCGAGAAGCTGGACCCGTCGGCGGTCTTCGACGGCACGCGGATCGCGCTGCCGTCGCTCGCCGCGGAGAACGTCCTGGTCGTGGACGCCCAGTGCGCGTACAGCCGGACCGGCGAGGGCCTGCACCGCTTCGTCGACCCCGAGGACGGCGAGGTCTACCTCTACACGCAGTACGAACCCGCCGACGCCCGCCGGGTCTTCGCCAACTTCGAACAGCCCGACCTCAAGGCGCCGTTCACCTTCTCGGTGACCGCGCCCGCCGACTGGACCGTGCTCGGCAACGGGGCGGCGGACGGCGAGCCCGAGCCCGCCGGGGACTCCGCCGCCACCTGGCGCTTCGTGCCCACGAAGCCGATCTCCACCTACATCACGGCCGTGGTCGCCGGCCCGTACCACGTGGTCCGCGACCACTACAGCCGGACGTTCGATGGGGGTACCTCCCAGGCCGAAGGCTCTGGGGGAGGCCAGGTCCTGGAGATCCCGCTGGCCGCGCTGTGCCGCAAGGGGCTCGCCCGGTACTTCGACGCCGACGAGATCTTCACGGTCACCAAGCAGGGCCTGGACTTCTTCCACGACAACTTCGACTACCCGTACCCCTTCGGGAAGTACGACCAGGCGTTCGTGCCCGAGTACAACATCGGCGCGATGGAGAACCCGGGCTGTGTGACCTTCCGGGAGGAGTTCGTCTTCCGCGGCAAGGTGACCGACTCGTCGTACGAGCGGCGGGCCAACGTCATCCTGCACGAGATGGCGCACATGTGGTTCGGCGACCTGGTGACCATGGAGTGGTGGGACGACCTGTGGCTCAAGGAGTCGTTCGCCGACTTCATGGGCTCGTTCTCGCAGGTCGAGGCGACGCGTTACGAGAACGCCTGGATCACCTTCGCCAACCAGCGCAAGTCCTGGGCGTACCGCGCCGACCAGCTGCCGTCCACCCACCCGGTCACGGCCGACATCCGTGACCTGGAGG
Organism: Streptomyces sp. NPDC002537; assembly: GCF_053594975.1. Classification (NCBI taxonomy): domain Bacteria; kingdom Bacillati; phylum Actinomycetota; class Actinomycetes; order Kitasatosporales; family Streptomycetaceae; genus Streptomyces; species Streptomyces sp. NPDC002537. The sequence goes on along the minus strand of NZ_JBSFWT010000050.1, from coordinate 46,950 downwards.
ACGCCAAGCTCAACTTCGACGGCATCACCTACGCCAAGGGCGCCTCGGTCCTCAAGCAGCTCGTCGCCTACGTGGGGCGCGACGCGTTCCTGGAGGGCGCCCGCCGCTACTTCAAGCGCAACGCCTACGGCAACACCCGGCTGGAGGACCTGCTGTCCGTGCTGGAGGAGACCTCGGGCCGGGACATGGCCGGCTGGTCCCGCTCCTGGCTGCAGACGGCGGGCGTCAACTCCCTTACGCCGCAGGTCACCTGTGACGCGGCCGACCGGATCACGGAGCTCGCGGTCCTCCAGGAGGCCGCGGAGCCGCACCCCGAGCTGCGCCCGCACCGGGTGGCGGTCGGCCTCTACCACCGCCGGGAGGCCGACGGCGCGCTCGTCCGCTACGCCCGCGCCGAGGTGGACGTCTCCGGTCCGCGCACGGTCGTGTCCGAACTGGCGGGCGCCGAGCGGCCGGAGCTCGTCCTGGTCAACGACGACGACCTCACCTACTGCAAGATCCGCTTCGACGAGGGCTCGCTGGCGACCCTCCGCAAGCACCTGGGCGAGCTCACCGATCCGCTCGCGCGCGCCCTGTGCTGGTCGGCGCTGTGGAACCTCACGCGGGACGGGCTGATGCCCGCCCGTGACTTCGTGGACCTCGTGGAGCGCTTCGCCGGGGCGGAGACCGAGGTCGGCGTGCTGCAGATGCTGCAGAGCTGGGCGCAGAGCGCCCTGGTGCACTACGCGGCCCCCGACTGGCGCGAGCGGGGCGGCCGGTCGCTCGCCGGGAGCGCGCTGCGCGAGCTGCGGCTCGCCGAGCCGGGCAGCGGCCACCAGCTCGCGTGGGCGCGCTTCTTCGCACAGCTCGCCGGTGACGGGGCCGACCTCCAGCTGCTGCGCGGGCTGCTGGACGGGGCCGCGAGGATCGACGGGCTGGAGGTCGACCAGGAGCTGCGCTGGGACTTCCTGGGCACGCTCGCCGCCCGGGGCGCGGCCGACGAGGCGGCGATCGCCGCCGAGCTCGCCCGCGACAACACCGCGTCCGGCAAGCGGCACCAGGTGCGCTGCCTGGCGGCCCGGCCGTCCGCCGAGGTCAAGGCGGAGGCGTGGGCCGCGGTCGTGGACTCCGACGCCCTCTCCAACGCGCTCGCCGAGGCGACCATCGCGGGCTGGAACCAGCCGTCGCAGCGGTCGCTGCTGACCCCTTACGCGGAGCGGTACTTCGCTTCGATCGAGCGGGTCTGGCAGGAGCGGTCGATCGAGATCGGCATGGCCGTCGTCCGCGGGCTCTTCCCCCTCCTCCAGGGGGACCGGCGGACGCTGGACGCGACGGACGCGTGGCTCTCCTCGCACGGGGCGGCTGCGCCGGCGCTGCGGCGACTGGTGCTCGAGGCCCGCGACGACCTCGCCCGCGCGCTGCGGGCGCAGGCGTGTGACGTCGCCGCTGGCTGACGTTCCGGGGTGCGGGTCCGTTGCCGCCTGCGGCGGGGGCGGCCTGCGGCCGCGTCCTCAAACGCCGGACGGGCTGATTTTGCCGGCGTAGCCCGCAGCCTGCGGGCCGCCAGCCTGCGGGCCGCAGGCCAAAGAGCCACAGTCCGCAAAATCCAGCCCGTCCGGCGTTTGAGGACACCGCGCGTCAGCGCGGTTGGGGGTCCGGGGGTCTCCCCCGGTTTCGGGAAGGGGCGGGGCTGGGGAACAAATACCATCGGCCGTCGAACGCCCGTACTTTAGCGCGGAGTTGTCCTGGTTTGCCGACAGGTTCGTAACACGCGGTTAGCTCAAGGGTAGAGCGCGGGAAGTCCCCGGACATGAATCACGAAACACCGCTCTCGCCCCGCCCCCTGCACCACCTCTCCGACGTGCGGCACCGTGTGATGACGTCACGTCAGCTCCGGGAACACGGCGTACCGGGTGCCATCGTGACCGAGCGCTGCCGCCCCGGCGGGCCGTGGCAGCAGTTGCTTCCCGGCGTGTTCCTGCTCCGTACCGGCCCGGCGACCAGTGAGGAGCGGCTGCACGCCGCGCTGATGTACACCGTGCCGCGCACCCAGGGCCCGCCCTCGCAGCCCGGTCCGGCCACGGCCACCGCCGCCGCCCGGGAGGCCGCGGCGGGCCACTACGGCAACGCCATGATCACCGGGGCGGCGGCGCTCGCCCTGCACCGGTTCACGTCCGTCCCCCCGCTGCTCTCCCTCGACCGCATCGACGTGCTCGTGCCCCGTACCCGCCGGCTGCGGACGACCGGGTTCGTCCGGCTCGTACGGGCGCACGTGCTGCCGCACCCACGGACGCTGACCGGCATCCCGGTCGCGCCCGCCGCCCGCGCGGTGGCCGATGCCGTCGCCCAGCTGACCGACGCCGCCGCGGTGCGCCGGGTGCTGACCGAGGCCGTCCGCGAGGGGCACTGCGAAGCCCAGGCCGTCGTACGGGAGTTGTCGCACGCCCGGCTGCTGGGGCGGGCGCACGTGGTGGACGCCGTCGACACGCTGCTCGCCGAGAGCCGGGCCGTCGCCGAGGGCAGGCTGTACGACCTGGTGCGCGACCACGAGCTGCCCGAACCGCTGTGGAACGTCGACCTCCGGCTGCCCGGGGGCCCGTGCCTGGGGCGGGTGGACGCGTTCTGGCCCGAGCACAGCGTCGCGCTGGAGATCGACTCCCGTACGCCGCGCCAGGACGACGAGGCGCTGTGGTCGGAGCAGTACCGCAAGCGCGAGCACCTGGAACGGCTGGGGATCACCGTGGTGCACGTGACGCCGAAGAAGCTGCGGGACACCCCCGAGCAGCAGGCCGCGGTGGTCCGTACCGCCCTGATGGCGTCGGCCGACCGCGACCCGGCCGCCTATCTGATCGTCCTGCCGCGCTGACCGCGCCGAGGTCAGCGCCTGCGCAGCAGCAGCTCGGTGTTGCGGTCGTCGGCCGCGCCGCCGAGGGAGGTGTCCGCACCGGGGGCGTTGAAGGCCAGCTCGCGGTAGAGGGACGCGAGGCCGGTCTGGGAGAGGTCGCCGAAGTCGGTGCGGTAGGGGGCCGCGGACTCGATGAGCGTGGTGAAGAGGGAGACCGTGCCGTCGTGGTTGTCCGTGACCTCGATGATCCGCGCCAGCTGGGGGTAGTCCACATGGGAGGCGGTGGCGATCTCCCAGAAGGAGCCGCGGGGCCTGATGCGGTTGCGGTGGCTGTGACCGTTGATCCAGGCGAGCACGTTGTTGTGGCTCTGGAGGAGGGTGATCAGCTCGTCGCCGTCGTGCCGGTCGTCGTCGGGGTTGGCGGGGTCGGGGTTGAGGTTGTCCATGCTCCAGCTCGGGTGGTGGCTGAAGACGAGCGCGTACTTGTCGGCGTAGCGCTTCAGCGTCCGGTCCAGCCAGGCGAGTTGGGCTGTGCCGATCGACCCCTGGTAGTGGCCGCCGGGGTCGGTGGAGTCGAGGCTGATGCCGATGACGCGGTCGGAGACGCGGAAGGAGTAGTAGAGCTCGCCGGAGTCGAGGTTGTCGCGGGTGTAGCCGTGGCCGACGGGGCCGTGGCCGGTGAACCGGCGGTCGAGGTGCGCGGCGACGTACTGGTGCGCGGTCAGCGGGACGCGGCGCGGGTCCGGGGTGACCGTGCGCATCTCCTTCTTGTGGGCGCGCAGCAGGTCGCGGATGCGCTCGCCCTTGGGGTCGGCGCCCTTGGACTCGCCGTCCATCAGCCACTTCGCCTCGGCGGCGGAGATGGTCTGGAGCTTCTTGTTGCCGACGGCGGCGTCCTGGATGAAGGTGCCCGCGGCCGGGTAGCAGCCGCCGGACAGCAGGTCGTGGTTGCCGAAGGTGGAGTACCAGGGGATGTTGAGGCCGGGGCTGTTGACGGCGCGGGTGGCGGCGGCGAGGTAGCCGTCGATGCGCGGGTAGCCGAGCTGCTTGTCCTGGTCGCGCAGGGAGCTCTCGGGGTGCCAGAAGAGCTTGAGGCCGCTGTTCTGGACGCCCTCGTAGTGGCGCGGGTCACCGGTGTTGGGGTTCATCCGGCCGCCGCTGAGGGCGGTGAGGAACCACTCGACCTCGATCCTGGCGTTCTCGTCGCCGTTGTCGCCGGTGGTGATGACGAAACCGAACGGGGAGCCGGTGACGGGGCCGCGGCGCAGCTTGTTGACGCGTTCGACCAGGGAGACCACGCCGGGCAGGGTGAGCGCCTCGTGCGGCCGCCAGGCGCCGGGCTCCCCCGCGCGGAAGAACTCGTAGCGCAACGGGTGCTGGACGTCGGTGAGGTGGAGGTCGGTGAACTGCACGAAGGAGGCCAGCGTGGTGCGCCGGTCCTCCCGGCCGCCCTTGGCCGCGGCCAGTTCGGACCGCACCCGCCGGGGCCAGCCGGGGCCGTCGCCGAGCCGCCGGTAGCCGCCGCTGCCGCGCGGGGCCGCGACGGAGACCAGGGTGGTGCCGGCGCCCGTCGGGGCGCCCGCGGCGGCGGCCGCCGCCTGGGTGGCGGAGGCGCGGGCGGCGGCCTTGGCGGCCTCCTCGGGGCCGGTGGCGGAGGCGCTGCCGTCCGCCCCCAGGGCCAGGCCGATGCCGGTGGTCGTGGTCACGGCACCCGCCGCGGCGAGGAACGTACGGCGGTCGAGGCTGGCGGCTGCGGATCTGTCAGATCTGCGGTGCATATGCGGTCTCCCCGAGTGCGAACGCGAAGTGCTGGGCTGACGGCTGTCCTGCGGTACGGTCCGTTCGGTCCTGGCTCCTGTCACTGAGGATCGTTGGCAGTGGGGGTGGCGTCGGCGTGAACACGACCGCAACGGCCGCCGCCGATCACCTCACATCGATCTTGGCGATTGCGAATCGACATACAGCACTCGTCCCCTGGCGGGCTGACGCTCACTCAGCGTTCACCCTCGGGGGAACAACCGGCTGATGCCGGTGCCCGTGGTGTGGTCCGTTCGGCCCATACCTGCTGAGCCGTGGGAACGCGGATGACCGGGACATCCCCTTCGGCACGGTTCCTCCCTGGGTGACCTCTGGCGGGTTTACGCCATCCATACATTCCCTCACTGGCAACTCTCCCCAAACCTCCGTCACTTCCATAAAAGTGAGCGATCATCCGGCTCCGATTTTCGGACGCCCGCTGTACAGCCCATGCCCGCCGTCAACCCAGCCAGGGACGTTCATGACCCCCACAGACCGGACCGCGCCGCCCGGTGGCGCGCGCCGCGGCAGCCCGTACCGCCTGACCCGAATAGCCGCGGCGAGCGCCCTGGTGGCCGCGCTCACCGCGGCCGGCGCCGTTCCCGCGCTCGCCGCGGACCCCGCGGTTCCGGGCCCCAACTCGGCGCCCTCCAAGCTCGGTTCGCACAACGCGGCCCTGCTCGCCGACGCCAAGGCGGACGGCGCCAGGACCGTCACCATGATGATCGCGACCGCCCCCGGGCAGACCGCCCAGGTGGCCGGGAAGCTCGACGCCGTCCACGGCGCCTCCGTCGGCCGGGCCTACGACAAGCTCGGCTACGTCCGGGCCACCGTGCCGACCGCGAAGGCCGACGCCGTGATCGCCGAGGCGCAGCGGCTGCCGTCGGTGCACGGCATCGACCTCAAGCAGGAGATCAAGCTCCCCGACCCCTCGCCCGCGGCCGACTCCGTGCCGGGCGCCAAGGGGCGGCCGAAGGCCGGGAGCTACCCCGGTCCGGGCAAGGACACCCCGGCGCGCAACCCCTACCAGCCGGCCTTCGAGACGGGCGCCGTCGGCTTCGTCGAGGACCACCCGAAGGCCGACGGCCGCGGGGTGACCATCGGCATCCTCGACTCCGGCGTGGACGTCGCGCACCCGGCGCTGCAGAGGACCACCACCGGCGAGCGCAAGATCGTCGACTGGGTGACCGCCACCGACCCGCTGACCGACGGCGACGGCACCTGGCTGCCCATGACCACCGAGGTCACCGGCCCCTCGTTCGCCTTCGACGGCCGCACGTACACGGCGCCGGGCAACGGCACGTACCAGGTCGCGCTCTTCCGCGAGAGCGCCACCGCGGGCGGCGACATGAAGGGCGACCTCAACCGCAACGGCACCACCACCGACTCCTGGGCCGTGCTGTACGACAAGGCGAAGGGCACCGTCCGCGTCGACCTGAACGGCAACGGCGACTTCACGGACGACGAGGAGATGAAGCCGTACAAGGACGGCTTCCAGATCGGCTGGTTCGGCAAGGACGACCCGAAGACGCCCCTCTCCGAGCGCATTCCCTTCACGGTGCAGATCCGCAAGGACGTGCCGATGGACCCGAAGGGCGGCGACTGGGTCGGCAAGAAGGCCGACTTCGTCAACATCGGCGTCATCGAGTCCGAGCACGGCACCCACGTCGCGGGCATCACCGCGGCGAACGGGCTGTTCGGCGGGAAGATGAACGGCGCGGCGCCCGGCGCCAAGCTCGTCTCCTCGCGCGCCTGCACCTGGAGCGGCGGCTGCACCAACGTGGCGCTCACCGAAGGCATGATCGACCTCGTCGTCAACCACGGCGTCGACATCGTCAACATGTCGATCGGCGGGCTCCCCGCGCTCAATGACGGCAACAACGCCCGCGCCGAGCTCTACACCCGCCTCATCGACACCTACGGTGTGCAGCTGGTGATCTCCGCGGGCAACAGCGGCCCCGGCGTCAACACCATCGGCGACCCCGCGCTGGCCGACAAGGTCGTCAGCGTCGGCGCGTCCGTGTCGAAGGAGACCTGGGCGGCGAACTACGGCTCCGAGGTCGCCACCAGGTACGCGATGATGCCGTTCTCCTCCCGCGGCCCGCGCGAGGACGGCGGCTTCACCCCGACGATCACCGCGCCCGGCGCGTCGGTCAACACCATCCCCACCTGGGAGCCCGGCGCCCCCGTCAAGGAGGCGGGCTACGCCCTGCCGCCCGGCTACGGCATGCTCCAGGGCACCTCGATGGCCGCCCCGCAGGCCGCCGGCGCCTCCGCGCTGCTGATCTCCGCCGCCAAGCAGCGGCGGATGACGCTCACCCCCGCCGACCTGCGGACGGCGCTGACCAGCACCGCCAAGCAGATCAAGGGCGTGCAGGCGTACGAGCAGGGCTCCGGCCTGATCAACGTCGAGGACGCCTGGGACGCGCTGCGCCACCACGCGACCGCGCACACCTACACCGTCAAGGCGCCGGTCTCCACCGCGCTGTCCGGCCGGCTGAAGACCCCGGGCTTCGGCACGGGCCTCTACGACCGTGAGGGCGGCCTCAAGCCGGGCGACACCCGGACGTACGACATCACGGTCACCCGTACCTCGGGCCCCGACAAGGCCGTCCGGCACGAGCTGAAGTGGCGGAACAACGACGGCACCTTCGCGCTCGCCGGGTCCGACGAGGTCAAGCTGCCGCTGAACAAGCCGGTGACCGTGAAGGTCAAGGCCAGGCCGAAGAGCCTCGGGATGCACAGCGCGATCCTCACCGTGGACGACGACCGCACCGAGGGCATCGACCAGCAGATCATGACCACGGTGATCGCCGCCGAGCCACTGGCCGCACAGCCGCTGAAGAAGTCCGGCAAGGCGGTGCGCAACGCCACCACCTCGTACTTCGTCACCGTGCCCAAGGGGGCGAAGTCCCTGGACGTCGCCCTCGGCGGGCTGGCGGCGGGCAGCCAGACCCGGTTCATCGCCATCGACGCCTACGGTGTCCCGGCCGACCCGACCTCCACGGTCAACTGCTACCCGAACTACTCGAACCCGGCGAACACCTGCCGCCCCGACGCGCGGTCCTACGCGAACCCCGTGCCGGGCGTCTGGGAGATCGAGGTGGAGTCCCGCAGGACCTCACCGCTCCTCGACAACCCGTACGACCTGACGGTCGGCACGGCCGGCTGACCCGCGCCCCGCTCGTACGGCCGCCGCGCGAGAGGCGTCTCGCGCGGCGGCCGCGTCATTCCGTCGTCCGTCCGTCGGCCGGTCAGTCGGTGACGGCCCCGGCCGCCGCCTCGGTGCCGCCGAGGGCCTCGACGATCACCAGCGGGTTCCAGAAGTCGCGGTAGCGCGTGATGAGTCCGTCCCGGGTCCACACCACCGAGAGGTAGGACTGCCGGAAGGTGCGGCCGGTCACCAGGGCGGTGCCCTCGCTGGTGAAGTCGGCGACCACCATCGTGGGGTCGGCCGTCTCGACGAACGTCACGTCGGAGAAGGACACCTGGAGCTGCTCCGGGAAGTGCTTCATGTGCTCGGCGATCGCCGCCCGGCCGGTCAGCGCCGCGGGCCAGCCCTCCGGGAGGAAGGGGAACTCCAGCACGCTGTCGGGGTGGTAGAGGTCGAGCCACTCCGCCAGCCTGCCCTCCGACAGGAGCCGGAGGTTGCGGAGGAACAGCTCCTGGGTCTGCTCGCGCACGGTCTCGGTGTCGGTCATCGCGTGTTCCCGCCTTTCGTGGGTGTCTGTACCGGGCGCCCGAGGGACACCGGCAGTCCGAGCAGGCCGCGCAGCAGCGTGGCGTCCATCCAGGTCAGCGTTTCCGGGGCGGCGGCCAGGGCCAGGTCCGGGAAGCGCTCCAGCAGCCGGCCGACCGCGATCTCGGCCTCCAGCCTGCCCACCGGGGCTCCGACGCAGTAGTGGATGCCGTGCCCGAACCCGAGGTGGCCACCGGCGTCGCGCTTGATGTCGAAGCGCTCCGGGTCGGGGTAGCGGGCGGGGTCGCGGTTGGCGGCCCGCATCGAGACGAGGATGAACTCGCCCGCCGGTATGGGTATGTCGCCCACGGTGATGGGCTCGGTGGTGAAGCGCAGCATGGACATCACGGCGGGCCCCTCGTAGCGCAGGAGCTCGTCGACCGCCCCGGGCAGCAGTCCGGGGTCCGCGCGCAGGGCGGCCAGCTGGTCCGGGTTGCACAGGAGGCGGAGCACACCGCTGCCGATGAGGTTGACCGTGGTCTCGAAGCCCGCCTTCAGCAACAGGTAGGCCATGCCCACCAGTTCGGTCTCGTCGAGCCGGTCCTCGTTGTCGCGGGCCTGGATGAGGGCGGTCAGCAGGTCGTCGGCGGGGCGCTCCCGCTTGTCGTGGATCAGGCCCCGCAGGTAGGCGGTCATGTCGTCGGTGACGGCCTCGGCGGCCCGCGGGTCGAGGAGTTCGGCCTGCTTCTCCGCCCAGGTGCGGAACAGCGGCCGGTCTGCGCGGGGCACGCCGAGCAGTTCGCAGATGACCGAGATGGGCAGCGGGAAGGCGTAGTCCCAGACCAGGTCGATCTCGTCGCGTCCGGTCAGGCTGTCCAGCAGTTCCTCGGTCAGCTCCTCGATCTTGGGGCGCAGCCGTTCGACCATGCGCGCGGTGAAGGCCTTGTTGACCAGGGTGCGCAGCCGGGTGTGGTCCGGCGGGTCGAAGTTGAGCATGTGCCGGGTGAGCGCGCCGCCGATGATGGGCCGCTCCTCGCCGGTGAGCCGCTTGTAGAGCTCGCCGGCCCGGTACATGTCCTTGGCGACCCGGGGGTCCGCCAGCACCGCGCGGGCCTCGTCGTAGCGGGTGACCAGCCAGACCCGGTAGCCGTCGGGCACGAGCGCCTCGCGGACCGGGGCGTCGGCGCTCAGGCCGTCGTAGACGGGGTGCAGCGGGGAGACCAGTTCCTCGCCCAGCAGGAGTTTCGGCGCTGTGCCGGTGTCGTTCACGAGGTACTCCGCAGCGGTCGTACGGGCGCGGGAGAGGCGGCGGGCCGGGTGATCCCGGTGAGGAGCCGGTCGAGGGCGGTGTCCGGGAGGACGCGGGCGAGGACGCCCGCGGACCGCGCGTCCGGACCGACCCGGTAGCGCGTCCTGGGCCGGGCGGCGGTCAGCGCGTGGTGCACCGCCCCGGCGAAGTCCTCCGGCCGGGTCCTGGACTCCCTGGCCTTGCGTTCGTTGGTCTCCAGGAAGCGCAGGAACGTCTCGCGGTAGCGGCCGGCGACGGCGTCGGGCACACCGTCGAGGACGTACCGGCCGCTGTCGGAGACCTTCTCCCAGATCGGCGTCATGATCGCGCCCGGCTGGACCACCGAGACCGCGACGCCCGCCGGCCGCAGCTCCCGGCGCAGCGCGTCGCTGACGGCCTCCTTGGCGAACTGGGCGGCGGCGTAGGCGCCGAGGTAGGGGATGGCGACGCTGCCCAGGCCGGAGGTGACGTTGACGACGCGGCCCCGGGCGCGCCGCAGCAGCGGCAGGAAGGACTGGGTGACGGTGACGCTGCCGACGACGTTGATGTCGAGCTGTTCCTTCAGCCGCTCGGGGGGTACGCACTCCAGCGGGGCGGAGACGCAGATCCCGGCGTTGTTCACCAGGCCCCACAGGCCGCTGTCGCCCTCGGCCTCGGCGACCTTCCCGGCCGCCTCGCGCACCGATTCCTCGTGGGCCAGGTCCAGGACGAGGGGGTGGAGGCGTCCGTGGCCGCTCTCGGCGGCCAGCCGCTCGCCGTCGCCCGCCTTGCGCACACCGGCGTAGACCCGGAAGCCCTGGCGTTCGAGGTGCAGGGCGCAGGCCCGGCCCAGGCCGGTAGAGGCGCCGGTGACGACGACGGCGCGGTCCGTGGGCGGGGTGGGACGTGGCGTTCCGGACGGTTTTCCGGACACAGGCTGCTCCGATCTCAGAGGGTGCGTGGGGCGGCCGGGCGGACGGCGGCCAGCAGGGTGGACACGCAGTCGTCGACGAGGCGGTCGGCGCGCTCGCGCGGCAGGGCGTCCTCGACGTGGGTGAAGTTCCAGAACAGCCGGCCGTGGTTGGTGTTGACCGTCGCGACGAGCTGGGCGCTGACCGACAGGCCCGCGACGAACTGGGCGTCCGAGACGCGCCAGGGTCCGACGGCGTCGGGGAAGCCGGTCCTGCCGACGTTGGACAGGCAGAGGTTGATCGGGCCCTCCTCGTCCATGAACCGCAGCATCGCGGCGCTCTCGGCGACGTTCGCGGGGCAGTACCGGCCGAAGAGGTTGACGGCGCGGAAGTGCTCCTCGCGTCCCCGGCGCCGGGTCAGGTCCGCGATGACCGCGCGCGCCATGGGCCACAGCCCCTCGCCGGGCCGGTGTTCCACCACCGTGGGCACCGTGGCCACGTACGAGCCGATGTCGCGGGGCGAGAGCGGCGGGCGGAGCCCGGCGCGGAAGTCGACGGGCGAGCCGATCGCGAAGGGCCGCGGGCCCTCGGTGGCCGCGTCGCGGGCCACGGCGGCCACCAGCGCGGCGGCCAGCGCGCCGTGCACCGTGGTGTCCTCGCGGCGGCAGGCCCGTACGAGGGCGTCGAGCTGTCCGGGGTCGAGCGACCGGTGCACCAGGCGGGTGCGCCGCTTCCCGAAGGGGACGAATTCCGTCGGCTCCACCCGTCCTGGGCGCAGGCGGCTCATCAGGGCCTGGTCCGCGGCCTCCTGCTCGCGCATCAGCGGCTCGCCGGCCGCGCCCCGGTGCCGGGGCGGGAGGAGCGCGTCGACCGGGGGCAGCACGGGCCGGGTGCCTTCCGTGGCGGGTCCGGTGCCGGCGGCCAGTTCGATCCACTCCCTGATCAGCGAGAGCACGGTGGTGCCGTCGGCGACGCAGTGCGGCAGGGTCAGGACGAGGTCGTGCCAGGCGCCGTCGGGGCCGTGCCCGTCGCCGCCGCTCACGACGACGGCACGCGCGAGCGGGCCGGTGCGCCAGTCGACGGACTCCACCAGCTCACGGTCGTTGAGCTCGTGCTCCCAGCGGGTGCCGGCGGCCGGGTCGCTCCCGGCGTCCGGCACCCTCCGCAGCGGGACGGGCCTGCCCTCGACGGGCACGAAGGCGGGGTCGCGGCCGTCCTCGTCGCACGTGATGGCGACCCGCAGCAGCGGGTGCCGGGCCTGCAGGGCGTCCAGTGCCCGCCGCCATGTCCCCTCCGGCGCGCGGCCCGTGACCCGGGCGCGGGCGGTGACGTTGAGCGGCGAGATCTGGTCGGCGATCCAGTACCAGCGTTCCAGGGGGCCGAGCGGCCGCCGCACCACCCCCGTGGGCGCAGCGGCCGGCAGCGGCGCCCGCGGTGCCCGGTGCGCCGTCATGAGACCGCGACCGGCCGGTAGGTGAGCACCGACGAGTTCTGCTTGTCGAAGACCGCGGCGGGTGCCAGGCGGAAGTACAGCTCGCGCAGGCGGGCGGCCACCGGGTTCTGCAACTGCTCGATGCGGCTGAGGCTGTACGAGGCCTGGACCATCTGGCGGGTGCGGGGGCGGCGGCGGGTCTCGTAGTCCCGCAGGGCCCGGGGCAGGTCCTGGGCCCCGGCCAGGCTCTCGGCCAGGGCCACGGCGTCCTCGATGGCCATGGCGGCGCCCTGCCCGAGTGCGGTCAGCATGGGGTGCGCCGCGTCGCCGAGCAGCGTCACCGGGCCGTAGCCCCAGCGCTCCAGGAACGGCCGGTCCTGGGCCGGGACGGTGACGATGGTGTCCTCGGGGGTGGCCCGGATCACGGCCCGGACCTCGTCGGCCCAGCCCGCGAAGGCGGCGGCGATCTCCTCCTTGCCGCCGCGCCAGTCGCGGGCGGCCTCGGGCGGCATGTTCTTCGTGCCCCACCAGTAGGCGCGGCCGTGGCCGATGTCGGCGAGCCCGAAGCGCTGTCCGGGGGCCCAGTAGTGGGCCGCGAAGGCCTCGGTGAAGCGCGGGTGCTCGAACGGCACCGTCGACAGCCAGCACACGTACCCCGGTTCGCGGGGCCGCTCGGGGCCGGCGAGCTGGCGGCGCACGGCGGAGTGGAAGCCGTCGGCGCCGATGAGCACGTCGCCGTGCGCGGTGCGCCCGTCCGCGAACTCCACCGTCACCCCGCGCCCTTCGACCTCGAAGCCGGTGACGGTCGAGTCCAGGTGCACGGGGCAGTCCGCGCCGGCCACCTCCAGCAGCGCCTGCTGGAGATCGGCGCGGTGCACGGCGTAGTTGACGGCGTCGAAGCGGTCGGCGATCCCCCCGAAGGGCATGTCCCGGATGTGCTGTCCGTCCCGGGTGAGGAAGTTCAGGGTGCGGAACGCCCGCCCGCGCTTGTCGAGTTCGGGGCCGAGGTCGATGCCGATGGTGCGCAGCGCCGTGATGGCGTTGCACATGACGGACAGCGCGGTGCCCGCCGGGCGCAGTTCGCGCGCCCGCTCGTGGACCTCGACGTCCATGCCGACCCGGCGCAGGGTGGCGGCGGCGGTCAGTCCGCCGATGCCCGCGCCGATGACGATGGCCTTGTACGGCCGGTTGCTGGTCACTGTGCCATCCGTTTCCGTCGTCCGAAGAAGCTTGTCCGCCGCGGCCCGGTGCGCCGCGGGCCTGTTCACGGCCGCTGTCCGAGCGCCCGCAGGACCTGCTGCGCGACACCGGCCACGTGGGGCTCCTCCAGGAGCACGAGGTGGTCGCCGGGGACGTCGACGACCTCGACGCGGCCGCGGGTGAGTGCCTCCCAGCCGTTGGAGGGGTCCTCGTGCAGGCTGCTGGCCGCGCCGTGCATGGGCTGCAGGACCTCGGGCAGCGGGGAGGTGGCCCGGAGCAGCACCAGGTCCTGTTCGGGGCGGCCGTCCCGCTCCGGCCGGTAGGTCAGCAGCGCGTGCCAGTGCGCCTTGAACATCGCGAAGAGGCGGCGGACGGACGACCGTGTGCTGTCCGACGGCAGGATCCCGGCCGCCACGGCCCGCTCCACCACGAAGTCGAACTTGCCCTCCGCGGGCAGGTCTTCGGGGATGGACTCCACGGGGGCGGTGCCGCCGCGCTCCATCCACAGCAGCTCCCAGAAGAACCATTCCAGCAGCGAGTCGTCGGTGACGCTGGGCCGCTCGCCCTCGGCCACGGCGATGGGGTCGATCAGCACGAGGCGCTCGACGTCCTCGGGGCTGCCCTGCCGCAGCTGCCGGGCCATCTCGAAGGCGATGAAGCCGCCGAAGGACCAGCCGCCGATGGCGTACGGGCCCTCGGGCCGTACCCGGCGCATCGCGTCGAGGTAGCGGGCGGCGATCTCGGGGATGGAGTCGGACGGCTCGGTGCCCGGGTGGGTGCCCGCGGCCTGGAGGGCGTACACCGGCTGGTCCTCGGGGAGGTGTTCGGCCAGCCGCAGGTAGCACAGCACGTTGCCGCCCAGCGGGTGGACCAGGAAGAGCGGCGGCCGGGAGCCCCGGGTGCGGATCGGTACGACGGGGTCGAAGGCCGCGTCCGCCCCGCGCTCGCGCAGCCGTCCGGCGAGGCCCGCCACGGTGGGGGTGCCGACGAGGGCCGACAGCGGGATGTTGACGCCGTAGAGCTTCTCGATCGTCACGACGAGCCGCATCGCGGTCAGCGAGGTGCCGCCGAGCGCGAAGAAGTCGTCGTGCGCGCCGACCTCGGGAAGCTGCAGCAGCTCGCACAGCAGCCCGGCCAGGGCGCGTTCGTAGGCGTCGCGCGGGGGTACGCGGCCGGCGGCGGCCCGGGAGCTGAGGGCCGAGCGGCGCAGCAGGCCGTCGTCCCGTTTGCCGCTGGGGGTCAGGGGCATCGCGGGCAGCCACTCGTAGTGCGAGGGCACCATGTAGTCGGGCAGGATGCCCCGCAGCCCGGCGGCCAGGTCGTCCAGGGGTGCCGAGTCCGGCTCGCCGGCCAGGAAGGCCGCGAGGAAGGCGTCGGCGCCGGGCCGGCGCCGGGCCACGACCGCGACCTCGCGGATGCCCGGGTACTCCTCGGCCAGCTTGGTCAGGGCCAGTTCGACCTCGGCGAGCTCCACCCGGTAGCCGCGCACCTTGACCTGCGAGTCCTCCCGGCCCAGCCAGACCAGCTCGCCGCCGGGCAGTTCGCGGGCGAGGTCCCCGGTGCGGTAGAGGCGGCTCCCCGGTGCGCCGAAGGGGCTGGGGACGAAGCGTTCCTCGGTCAGGTCGGGGCGCCCGAGGTAGCCGTGGGCCAGGCAGACGCCGCTGATGTGGACCACGCCCTTGGCGCCGCGCGGCACGGGCCGCAGGCCGGCGTCGAGCAGGTGGAGTTCGATGCCCTCGAAGGGGGTGCCGATGGGCGGCAGGGCGGGGAAGAGCGCCGGGTCGCCGGTCATGGTGTGGCGGGTGAGCAGGTGGGTCTCGGTGGGCCCGTACTGGTTCTCCAGGACGGTGCCGGGCAGGGCGGCGCAGAAGCGGCGGATCTCGTCGGTGACCCTCAGCTGTTCGCCGGAGGAGACGATCACGCGCAGCCGGGACGGGCGGATGCCCAGGGCCTCGGACGCCTCGGCGAGCTGTTGCAGGGCGACGTACGGCAGGAAGACCCGTTCGACCTCCTCGCGGTCCAGCAGCCGCAGCAGGGCGGGCATGTCGCGCCGCTCGCCCTCGCCGACCAGTTGCAGGGTGCCGCCGCCGCACAGCGTGGAGAAGATCTCCTGGAAGGAGACGTCGAAGCTCAGCGGGGCGAACTGCAGGGTCTTGCCGCCCGCCGCGCCGCTGGCCGCCGGGATCTGCCACTCCATGTAGTTGGCCAGGGTCCGGTGCGGCAGGACGACGCCCTTGGGCTCGCCGGTGGAGCCGGAGGTGAACAGGATGTACGCGACCGTCTCGCCGGTGATCGCGGGCAGCGCGACAGGTTCAGGGCTCTCGTCGGGGGCCAGCGCGTCGTCGAGCAGGAGCACCTCGGCGCCGGGGAACAGGCGCGCGTGCCGCTCGTGGGCGATCACGCGGAAGGGCTCGGCGCGGGCGGTCATCAGCGCGAGCCGGTCCTCGGGGTAGGTCACGTCCATCGGTACGCAGGCCGCGCCCGCCTTGGCGACGCCCAGCACGGCGGCGATCGTCTCGGGCGAGCGGTCCATCGCCAGGCCGACGCGCGCCCCGGGCCCGGCGCCCAGGCGCAGCAGCCGGCGCGCGATCCTGTCGGCGTTCCCGCGCAGCTCGCGGTAGGTCCAGCGGCGGTCCCCGAAGGCGACGGCGACGGCGTCGGGGGTGCGCTCGGCGTGGACGTCGAAGCGACGTACGACGTCGTCGGGCAGCGGGCCGGTGCGTACGGCGGGGGCGGGGGCCTGGGCGAGGAAGCCGAAGTCCACGGCCTCGTCGGGCCGTTCGACGATGCGGCTCAGCAGCGCGAGGTAGGTGCGGCCGAGGAAGTCGGCCTGGGCGCGGGTGAAGACGCGGCCGTCGTGGTCCATGCGCAGCCAGATCCGCTCGTCGGCGGGGTCGACGACGGCGTTGACCAGGAGCCGGAAGTTGGTCTCCTCGTAGGTGCGGAAGTCCCGCAGCCCGACGCCGGTGGACTTCAGCAGCTCGGTCAGGACCCGCAGGTGGACGTAGTTGAAGGCGGTGTCGACGACGGTGTCGCCGCCCCGGTCCTCCTGGATGGCGCTGAGCGGGTAGTGCCGGTGCGGGTGGGCCTGCTGCTCCTGGAGGTGTGCCTCGCGCACGACGTCCAGCCAGGTGCGCGGGCCGGGTCCGACGCGGAGGGGGGTGGTGCCCAGGAAGAGGCCGGTGACGCGTTCGGAGCCGGCCCGCTCCGGGCGGCCGTGCATGACCAGGCCGGTGACCACGTCGTCGGTGCCGCCGAAGAGCCGCAGCAGCAGGACGTGGGCGGCGAACAGTACGGACTTGACGGGGACTTCGCGCTCGCGGGTCAGGCGGCGCAGCGCGTCGCCCAGCCCGTCCGGCAGCTCCACGTGGTGGGCGAAGACGCCCTCGGCGGCCGGGGGCCCGTACGGGCGGAAGCCGTCGAGCTGGACGGGTTCGGCCCCGGCGAGCTTGTGCTGCCAGAAGCCCTTGGCGGCCTCCGAGCGCAGGGCGCGCCGCTCGTCGAGGACGTAGTGCGCGGCGGAGGGCACCGGCCCGCCGGGTACGGGCTCGACGGGCCGGCCCGTCTCGTGGAGGTAGTCCTGGAGCAGTTCGCGGACGAGGGTGGCCACGCTCCAGCCGTCGAGGATGGCGTGGTGGAAGCTGAGGACGAGCTCCACCGAGTCCGGCAGGGCGTGCGCCCGGAAGAGGTAGAGCGGCGGGTTGTCGAAGTCGTAGCGGTGGTGGCGCCGTTCCTGGATGTGCCGCTCGATCCGCTCCTCGGCGGCTGCGGGGTCGAGGCCGCGCAGGTCGGCGGTCTCCAGGCCGCCCGCCACCGTGGGGTGGACGGTCTGCAGCGGCTCGGAGAAGCCGGCCAGGGCGAAGCCGGAGCGGAGCACGGGGTGGCGTTCGGCGAGGCGGGCGAAGGCGGTGCGCAGGGCCGTCTCGTCCCACGGGAGTTCCAGGGAGTAGCGGAAGACGTCGTGGTAGACGGCCGTCCCCTCGTGCTCGCGGCTGTGGTAGAGCAGCCCGAGCTGGAGCCGGGTCGCGGGGTAGGCGTCGGCCAGGCCGGTCAGCCGGGGCCGGTCGACGGCCGGGACGAGCGCGAAGGGCGCGAGCGCGGTCCCGTCCTCCTCGGGGCGGGCGGTGCCCGTGTGTTCGGCCAGCCCGGCGACGGTGGGGTTGCGGACCAGGTCGGCGAGGTCGAAGTGGATGCCCCGGCGTTCGGCCAGGGCCCGGATGCGCAGCATCAGGATGGAGTCGCCGCCGAGGGCGTAGTAGTTCTGCCGGATGCCGACGCGCTCCGCGCCGAGGACCTCCGACCAGATCTCGGCGAGCGCCGTCTCGACGGCGTCGCGCGGCTCCTCGTAGGCGGCGGCCGACAGTTCGGGGGCCGGGAGGGCGCGCCGGTCGGTCTTCCCGTTGGGGGTGAGCGGGATGCTCTCCAGACGCTGGAAGTAGGCGGGGATCATGTACTCGGGCAGGGTGGCGGCCAGGTGGGCGCGCAGCGCGGGCACGTCCAGGTCCGCGTCGGCGGTGTAGTAGCCGACGAGGAAGGTGCCCCGGTCGGCGCCGTGGTGGTCGGTGACGGCGGCGGCGCGGACGCCGGGAGCGGTGGCCAGCCGGTCCCGCACCTCGCCCGGTTCGACGCGGTTGCCGCGGATCTTGACCTGGCCGTCGATGCGGCCGAGGTATTCGAGCGTGCCGTCGGCCAGTCGGCGCACCAGGTCGCCGGTGCGGTACATGCGGCCGCCGCCGGGGGCGAAGGGGTCCTCGGTGAACTTCTCCGCGGTGAGCTCGGGCCGGCCGAGGTAGCCGCGCGCGACGCCGGCGCCCGCGATGCACAGCTCGCCCGGGGCGCCCACGGGCTGCGGGGCGCCGTCGCGGTCGAGCACGTACAGGCGGGTGTTGTCGATCGGGCGGCCGATCGGCACCCGGCCCACCGGGCGGTCCGGGTCGGCGGGGCAGTCGAGGAAGGAGACGTCGACGGTGGCCTCGGTGGGGCCGTAGAGGTTGACGAGGCGGGGCGGTTCGGCGCCGGCGGCGTCCGGGGCGAAGAGCCGGTTGAAGCGGTCCACCAGGGCGGGCGGGAGCGCCTCCCCGCTGCAGAAGACGAGGCGCAGCGAGGCGGCGTCGGCGCGCAGTTCGGGGGCGTCCTCCAGCAGGTCGAGGAAGCCGGCGAACATCGAGGGCACGAAGTGCAGGACGCTGACCCGGCGGCGGGCGACGGTCCGCAGCATCTCCCTCGGGTCCTTCTCGCCGCCCGGCGGCAGCAGGGCGAGCTGTCCGCCCTCGAAGGCCCACCAGAACAGCTCCCACACCGAGACGTCGAAGGAGATCGGCGTCTTCTGCAGCAGGACGTCGCCCTCGCCGATGGGGTAGCTGTGCTGCATCCACGCCAGGCGGTTGACCACCGAGTGGTGCTCGACGACGGCGCCCTTGGGCCTGCCGGTGGAGCCCGAGGTGTAGATGACGTAGGCCGGGTCGTGGGAGGTCGCGGCGGGCTCCAGCGGCGCTCCGGACGCCTCGGGCAGGTGGTGGACGTCCAGGACGGGTACGCCGTGCGGGAGTCCGGTGGTCTCCCGGTCCGCCAGGACGGCCCTGGCGCCGCTGTCCTCGACGAGGAAGGCGATGCGGTCGGCCGGGTAGCCGGGGTCGACGGGGGTGTAGGCGCCGCCCGACTTCAGTACGCCCAGGATCGCGGCCGGCAGCCACGGCCCGCGCTCCATCAGCACCGCGACCCGCTCGCCGGGCCGTACGCCGCGCTCCCGCAGCACCCGTGCGATCCGGTTGGCCCGTCCGTCCAGTTCGGCGAAGGTGAGGGACTCGCCGCTCGCGTCGGCGACGACGGCGACGCGGTCCGGGGTGCGGGCGGCCTGCTCCTCGAACAGGCCGTGGACCGTCGCCTCGTCCCGGTAGGCGCGGGCGGTGTCGTTGACCTCGTGCACCAGGTGGTCGCGCTCGGCGGTGCCGAGCATGGAGATCTCGGCGAGCGGCCGGTCGGGGGCGTCGAGGGTGCGCTCGATCAGGGCCTTCACATGACGGCCCACCGCCTCGACGGGGAAGTCCTCGTCGAAGATGTCGCAGCCGTAGTCCATGTCGACCAGGACGTCGCTGACGTCGTCGAGCTCGTTGACGACGACGGCCAGCGCGTCGGTGTCGTGGGCGCGTGCCTGCACCACGGTCCGGTACGTCAGGCCGGGTATCTCCAGCGGGGCCGGCCAGCGCAGGTGGGCGATGGTCACGTCGAACAGGCGGCGCGGGCCGTCGCTGCTGTGCAGGGGGAGTTCGCGCAGCAGGTCGCCCAGGGCGAGGCGCTCGCGGGGCTTGAGGGCGCGGGTGGCCGTACGGATGCGCGCCACCAGCTCGGTCATGGAGCCGTCCGCGTCCGGGCGGGCGCGCAGCGGCAGGGTGTTGGCGAAGTGGCCGACCGTGGCCTTCTGCGCGTCGGTGGGCCGGTTGAGCAGCGGTACGCCGAGGACGACCTCCTCGGTGCGCAGGACGCGCGAGAGGTGGACGGCGAAGGCGGCCGACACGAAGGCGAAGACCGACTCGCCGCGCTCGCGGACGCGGTCGATCAGGGCGCGCTCGATCGAGAAGCTGTGGCGGGCGCTGCGGCGGGTGCCGCTGGCCTCCTTGCGGGGGAAGAACTCGGGGGTGGCGCCGGCCATGGCCGCGCGGAAGGACTCACGGTCCTCCCGGTGCGCGGGCGAGGTCCGGTAGGCCTGTTCGTCGGTGACGAAGTCGAGGTACTGCGGGGCCTGTTCGACCAGGGGTGTGCCGGTGCGCAGGGTGTGCGCGTAGTCGGCGCGGACGCGGCTCATGAAGAGGTTCAGGCCCCAGGCGTCGGCGACGATGTGGTGGGCCTTGACGTGCGCGTACACCACCGTGTCGGACTCGCGGAGCAGCGTCAGGCCGGAGGTGCGGTGGCCGCGCAGGTCGATGGGCCGGTCGAAGGAGTCGTGGATCCAGCGGCGGCAGGCGGCCGCCGGGTCGGCCTCGGCCCGCAGGTCGACGGTGCGCACCTCGGGGGCCTCGCCGAGCCACTGGTGGGGGGTGCCCTCGTGTTCGCCGAAGCGCAGCCGGAAGGCGTCGCTCGCGGCGGCGGCGCGGCGCAGGCAGTCCGCCAGCAGCTCCAGGTCGGCGGCGCCCTCGAAGCGGTCGTGGATCTGGCAGTTGAACTGCGGGTTGTGGGGGAAGTTCGCGTGGGCCGCCCAGACGTCCCGCTGATACGCCGTCAGTGGAGTACGCGCCATGGCATTCACAGGATGATGGTCCCCTCGCACAGGTCTGCTTGATCCGGGCCGATCTTCGCCTCGGGGGCCCCGCTCATCCAGAACGCGGGAATCCTTGTACTCGCAGTACTGGGCTGAGCACGGGACGGGCGCGGGGACGGGCGCGGGGACGGGCGCGGGGACGGGCGCGGGGGCGGGCGCGGGGGCGGCGGCGCCCACCGTGCCGCCGGACGGCGGGCGCTCGCGCGGCGCTCGCTCCGGCCGAAAATGCCCGGGGCAACGGCCGCTGCCCGTGGCCGAGTTGCCGCAAACCTTGATCTCGATCTCATTTCATCGGCCATGCGTTGCATTAAGCTGCCCGAGGTTCAGCAACGTGTGGCCTCGGACGACACCGCTGGGCGGTCGATGCGCCGGAAGTCTGTATCGGGAGAAGATATTGACGCAGAGCGTGGTTTTACCCGACAACCAAGTCAGCAGGCAGGAGCTCGCCCAATTCCTGCGCGCACGGCGGGAAAAGCTCACCCCGGGTGATGTCGGCCTCCCGAAAGGGCCCCGGCGGCGGACTCCGGGACTGCGCCGGGAAGAGGTGGCCATTCTCGCCGGGCTGAGCCCCACCTGGTACACGCTCCTGGAACAGGGCAGAGATGTCTCCCCGTCCTTCAAGGTGCTCGACAGCCTGGCCGGCGCGCTCAACCTGGCGGACCATGAACGGGATTACATTCGCAGGCTGGTGCACAGCCGCACCTTTCCGCAGCGCGTCGAGCGGCGGCACCCGCCGACCGAGGTGGCACTGCAGCAGGTGGCGGACTCGCTGAGCCCGAATCCCGCCTACGTGGTCAACAAGGTGGGCGACATCCTGGGGTGGAACGAGGCCGCCGCCGAGTGGTACACCGACTTCGGGCTCATTCCGCAGGACCGCAGAAATCTGCTGTGGTGGCTGTTCACCTCGCCCGAGGCGCAGGAGCGCTTCGCCGACTGGCGGCGCGACGCGCGGGACCAGGTCGGCAGGCTGCGCGCGGTCTCGGCCAGCTTCCCCGGCCACAGCTGCGTCAGCGAGATGGTCGACGAACTCCAGCAGGCCAGCTGCCAGTTCCGCACCTGGTGGAACGAGTACCGCGTGGTCAACAGCGACCCGCAGTACCGCAGGCTGCGGCACGCGCGGCGGGGCACGGTCCCCATGCGGCTGGTCACGCTCGCCGACGGGGCGCACCCCTCGATGGAGGTCGTCTACCACCTGCCGGAACGGTCCGGACGGAGCTGAGATGCCGCCTGCGTGGGCGTACGGGTGTGGGGCCGGGGGATCTCCCCCGGCCCCACACCCGTACAGGTGGTGCGTCAGCCGCTGTGCGCGAGCACGCGCGGGCTGACCACATGGTCGACCAGGCCGAATTCCAGGGCCTGTTCGGCGGTGAGGATGTTGTCCCGCTCGATGTCCTCACGGATCCGGTCGCGGTCCCGGCCGGTGTGCTTGGCGAGCATGTCCTCCAGCTGGTCCCGCTGGCGCTGGACCTCCTGGGCCTGGATCTCCAGGTCGGAGACCTGCCCCTGGCGGCCCTGGCTGTAGGGCTGCTGGATGAGGATGCGGGCGTTGGGCAGGGCCATCCGCTTGCCGGGGGTGCCGGCGGCGAGGATCACCGAGGCCACCGAACCGGCCTGGCCCAGACAGACGGTCTGGATGTCGGGCCTGACGAACTGCATGGTGTCGTAGACGGCGGTGAGCGCCGTGAACGAGCCGCCGGGCGAGTTGACGTAGATGGAGATGTCCCGGTCCGGGTCCAGGGACTCCAGGCACAGCAGCTGGGCCATGATGTCGTTGGCCACCACGTCGTCGACCTCGTGCCCGAGGAAGATGACGCGCTCCTCGAAGAGCTTGGCGTACGGGTCGTACTCCCGGGTGCCCTGGGACGTGCGTTCCACGAAGCGCGGAACGACATAGCGGCTCTCCGGGCGCAGGGCGCGGTGTCCGGACGAGGCGGTTGCGGTGAAGGGTATGGACGGGCTCACTGCGCGCGGTCCTCCGAGTGGGGTGGGTGGCACTGCCGCCGACGACGGGGCCGGCGGGGCCGGGGCCGACGGGACTAGCTGGGGGCGACGCCCTCGCCGGGCATGTCCACCGTCGATCCCATGACCTCGTCGATCAGGCCGTACTCCTTGGCCTCCTGGGCGGTGAACCAGCGGTCGCGGTCGGAGTCCCGGGTGATCACCTCGGTGGTCTGGCCGGAGTGGTGCGCGATGAGTTCGGCCATCTCCCGCTTGGTGCGGATCAGCTGCTCGGCGTAGATCTTGATGTCCGAGGCGGAACCGGCGAGTCCGGCCGAGGGCTGGTGCATGAGGATCTTGGTGTGCGGCAGGGCGAAGCGCTTGCCCTTGGTGCCGGCGGTGAGCAGGAACTGCCCCATGGAGGCACAGAATCCCATCGCGATGGTCACGACGTCGTTCTTGATGTACTGCATCGTGTCGTACACCGCCATACCGGCGTGCACGGAGCCGCCCGGCGAGTGGATGTACAGGTAAATGTCCCGGGTCGGGTCGGCGGCCAGCATCAGCATCTGGGCCGTGATCCGGTTCGCGATCTCGTCGTCGACTTCCTTGCCGAGGAAAATGATGCGGTCATTGAGAAGACGGTTGTAGACCGCGTCCCCGAAAGGCGCGCCGCCGTCCGACATGTAAGGCATCAACGGCTGGGATTGGTGCGGGAACTGCTGAGTGCCCATTCTCAAGACTCCTCATCCTTGCGAGGCCCGGGGTGCCCCGACCCAGGGCTTGCGTGGCGTTCGGTCGGCGGAGCGGACGTCGGCCACCCCACCCTCACATACGGCGAAGCTAACACGCCCTTCACCAGGGGGAGGATCGGTCCGCGACCCGTTCGCTGAGAGCAGAGGAAGCCCCTCGGCGGGCGTCAACTGTCCTGAAACCGCGTTTATTTGACGCTCCGTGAAGGGGAGCCGGAGGAGTCTCGTCCGCTTCCTCGGGCGAACAATGGTGCATACGGAATGATTCGGGGCCGAGATCCGGCCACCCCCGAAGTGCGCGGCACGGTGGGCGCCTTCGCCCAGGACATGGCACTCGGAATACCAGCATGCCGACGTTCTGGATACCCGGCCGGGCGCCGTGAAGTGTGGTGCGCGAAGTGCCGGCAGCACGAGGGAGATGCAATGCAGGAACGCCTTGCCGTGGTCACCGGGGGAACCAAGGGGATCGGGCTGAGCCTCAGCCGGCGGCTGGTGGCGACGGGCTTCTCCGTCGTCGCCCTGTACCGCGGCGACCAGGAGTCGGCGGCCGCCGCGACGAAGGAACTCGGCGACGGCTTTACCGCGCTGCGCTCCGACGTGTCGGACCCCGCCGACGTCGCCCGCACGACGGAGCTGCTGCTCTCCGGGCACGGCACCCCGCAGGTGCTCGTCAACAACGCGGGGCGCAACATCGACCGCCCCTTCCTGGAGCTGACGCCCTCGGACTGGAGCCAGGTCATCGAGGCGAACCTGTCCGGCCCCTTCTACCTCACCCGGGCGCTGGCCCCGGCCATGCTCGCGGCGGGCGGCGGTTCGATCGTCAACGTCGCCGCCACCACCGGCATCCGCCCCCGGCCGAACGGCGCCAACTACTGCGCCAGCAAGGCCGGTCTGCTGCATCTCACCAAGTGCCTGGCGCTGGAACTGGCGCCCACGATCCGGGTGAACTCGCTCATCCCCGGGATGATCGACACCGAGGAGATGAACACGCGCTACCGCACGGCCGAACCGGAGTTCCGCGACGCGCTGCTCGCCGAGATCCCGCAGGGCCGCATCGGCAGCCCGGAGGAGATGGCCGACGCCCTGGAGTTCCTGGTGAGCGAGAAGGCCACGTACATCACCGGCCAGAAGTTCATCATCGACGGCGGCCAGTTCATGTGGTGACCGCGCCGGACCGACAGCCCCCCCGCGTACCCCCGCCCAACCGAAAGGGAATCCCCCATGCAGTCGCGTATCGACCGATACGAGGAGTTTCTGACCACCCAGTACCGGGGCGGCTTCCGCAAGCCCGAGGAGTACTCGATATCCGAGATCACCCCGGCCCTGCGGGACCGGATGAAGAACGGATACTTCAAGCGCGTCGTCTTCACCGGCATGGGCTGCTCCGCGATCGTCTCCGACGTCGTGCGCGCGTTCTTCACCTCCATCGACACGGAGCTGGAGTTCCACGTCTTCAACGACTACGACTTCCGCTACCTGGTCCCCGAGTCCCTCGTCGAGGACGAGCGGACGCTGGTCGTCCTCAGCTCCTACAGCGGCCGCTCCACCGAGCCGGTGCACGTCTTCCACCGTCTCGCGCACGCCCACGACCGGGTGCTGCTGCTGACCTCGGGCGGCAAGCTGGGCGAGCTGGGCAAGGCGCACGGAGTGTCCATCGCGCGCTGGCAGCTGAGCGAGCCGGACCGCGAGTACCCGCTGTTCCACGTGGGCCAGTACTTCGCGATCCTGCTGAACATGTTCTTCCGGCTGGGGCTGATCTCCCAGGACTTCGACGCCGAGGTGGCCGCGCTCCCCGACCACCTGGCCACCGACTTCACCGCCGCCCACCGCGAGCTGGCCCGCACCGGCGCCCGCCGCAGCCAGGACGCCAACGTCATCATGGTGGCGTCCCCCAAGTGGCACGAGAGCCTGCTGAAGCTGGCCAAGATGCACCTCAACGAGATCGCGATGGTCCCCGCCGCCCGGAACTACTTCCACGAGTTCTGCCACAGCGAGGTCGCCACCCTCTCCGACCCCACCCGCAAGCACAGCCTGCTGATCCTGACCGACGACGAGGACGACGAGTACACCAAGCGGAAGATGCGGAACCTGGTCTCCCTGCTGACCAGTGATCTTCCGCAGAACAGGAACATCGAGGTCACCGAGATCCCGCTGACCGAGCCGACCTTCATGCGGAAGTACTTCACCGCCCTGGAGCTGATCCAGTACCTGACCCTGGACCTCGGCCGCCACCGCGACACCGCCTCGCGCAACCTGATCTCCGAGGCCGCCGGCAACCCCTGGTACCACGGCGACACCATCCGGGCGGAGCTCGAAGGCCGCTGACACGGGCGGGCGGCGGCGGGACGTCCGTGGTGTCCGTTCCTCGGACATATGGATTGGACTTTTGGGGCGGGTCCTCCCGCATGATGGAACCGTCGAGCCAGGTCGGCCGTCATAGAACATATGTACGGCACGTGAGTAGGGAGCCCCCGTGAGGATCGGAATCGTCGGAGCCACCGGCCAGGTCGGCGGAGTCATGCGCAAGATCCTCGCGGAGCGGGCCTTCCCCGTCGCCGAGCTGCGCCTGTTCGCCTCCGCGCGGTCCGCCGGGTCCACGCTCACCTGGCAGGGCACCGAGATCACGGTCGAGGACGCCGCCACCGCCGACTACTCCGGCCTGGACATCGTGCTCTTCTCCGCCGGTGGCGCCACCTCCCGCGCGCTCGCGGAGAAGGTCGCCGGGCAGGGCCCCGTCGTGATCGACAACTCCTCCGCCTGGCGGATGGACCCCGAGGTCCCGCTCGTCGTCTCCGAGGTCAACCCGGAGGCCGCCCGGAACCGCCCCAAGGGCATCATCGCCAACCCGAACTGCACGACCATGGCCGCCATGCCGGTGCTGCGCCCGCTGCACGCCGAGGCCGGGCTGACCGCGCTGGTCGCCACCACCTACCAGGCCGTCTCCGGCTCGGGCCTCGCCGGCGTGGCGGAGCTGGACGGCCAGATCCGCAAGGTCGCCGACCGGGCGACCGGGCTGACGCACGACGGGGACGCCGTCGAGTTCCCGGAGCCGGGCGTCTACAAGCGCCCCATCGCCTTCAACGTGCTGCCCATGGCCGGCAGCATCGTCGACGACGGCAGCTTCGAGACGGACGAGGAGCAGAAGCTCCGCAACGAGTCCCGCAAGATCCTGGGCATCCCGGAGCTCAAGGTCTCCGGCACCTGCGTCCGGGTCCCGGTCTTCTCCGGCCACTCCCTCCAGATCAACGCCCGCTTCGAGCGTCCCATCGGCGTCGAGCGCGCCTACGAGCTGCTCGCGGAGGCCCCCGGCGTCGAGCTCTCCGAGATCCCCACCCCGCTCCAGGCCGCGGGCAAGGACGCCTCGTACGTGGGCCGCATCCGCACCGACGAGACCGTCGAGCACGGCCTCGCCCTCTTTCTCTCCAACGACAACCTCCGCAAGGGCGCGGCCCTCAACGCCGTCCAGATCGCGGAACTGGTCGCGGCGGAGCTGCGCGGCTGACGCGAGCGCGTACACACCGGTAGGGCCGGGCACCCAGTGGGTGCCCGGCCCTACCGGCATCGGCCTTGGCTACCGCCCGTGCGGATACAACTTGAACCTGGACGTGTCAACGGCGAAAGAAAACGGTTCGAGCAGCTTGACCGGCTCACCGAACTCGTATGTGTCGACCGTGCGGTATGCAGCACCCTGCGGCCGGGAATGCAGCTCGCAGACGCCGTCGAAGGGATCGATGAGGAGGTACTGCGAGATCTTGCTCATGGCGTACCAGCTGCACTTCTTGACGTAGTCGCTGTTCTTGTCCGTGGAGACGACTTCGACGACCAGGTCGACGCGGTCGGCGGGGTACGGATTGCGGTTGTCCGCCAGCTCCTCGACCGGAGTGACGGTGAGATCGGGCTTGGGCTCGAAGTCCCCGACCTCCGAGATGAGCCCCTGTTCCGGAAGTGCCGCCCAGCCACCTTCCAGGAACTGCCTGGCAAGCCAGGCCACGATGATGTTGTGGAGCGGTGCCGCCGATGCCTGCATGACAATCTTTCCGTCGATGAGCTCGATCTTGAGCGGATCGAGCTCGGGGAGCGTGTCCAGAAAGCGCAGCAGTGCGTGATCGGGTTTGCCTCGCATGAGGTCCTCGGCAATGTCGTGATCCACCAGGGTCGTCACGGCGCCTCCTTTCGGCCCCAAGGCTTACGGACGGCGACCGGCATCGCACCCACGATAGCCACGATCGGGTGGCCGGGCTCAGAGCGAACCGTTTCACCGCCGAGACCGCGGGTTATACGAGGCCGCCGCACCTCGATCCCCCGCCCGTCTCCGCTGTCAGCGTAGCCATTCGCAGAGGCAGAAGAGCATGGAAGGATGGCCGGAAAGGTCACGATGTCAAGGAGATGCCCAGGTGCCTGGAACGAACCTGACCCGCGAAGAGGCGCAGCGGCGGGCTCAGCTGCTCACTGTCGACTCGTACGAGATCGAGCTCGACCTCTCGGGTGCGCAAGAGGGAGGCACGTACCGCTCCGAGACGTTGGTGCGGTTCGACACGGCGGAGGCAGGGGCGGAGACGTTCATCGACCTGGTGGCGCCGTCCGTGCGCGAGGTCGTGCTGAACGGGACGGCGCTGGACGCCGCCGAGGTGTTCGAGGACAGCCGGATCGCGCTGCCGGGCCTGCTGGCGGGGCGCAACGAGCTGAAGGTCGTCGCGGACTGCGCGTACACCAACACCGGTGAGGGCCTGCACCGGTTCGTCGACCCGGTCGACGAACAGGCCTATCTGTACACGCAGTTCGAGGTGCCGGATGCCCGCCGGGTCTTCGCCTCGTTCGAACAGCCCGACCTGAAGGCGACGTTCCGGTTCACCGTGAAGGCCCCCGCGGGCTGGACCGTGATCTCCAACTCGCCGACGCCGGAGCGTCCGGCCGACAACGTCTGGCGCTTCGAGCCGACGCCGCGGATCTCCACGTACATCACGGCGCTCATCGCGGGCCCGTACCACAGCGTGCACAGCTCGTACGAGAAGGACGGGCGCAGCATCCCGCTGGGCATCTACTGCCGTCCGTCGCTCGCGGAGTTCCTGGACGCGGACGCGATCTTCGAGGTGACGCGGCAGGGCTTCGACTGGTTCCAGGAGAAGTTCGACTACGAATACCCCTTCGCCAAGTACGACCAGCTGTTCGTGCCGGAGTTCAACGCGGGCGCGATGGAGAACGCGGGCGCGGTCACCATCCGCGACCAGTACGTGTTCCGTTCGAAGACCACGGACGCGGCGTACGAGGGCCGGGCGGAGACGATCCTCCACGAGCTGGCCCACATGTGGTTCGGCGACCTGGTCACCATGGAGTGGTGGAACGACCTGTGGCTGAACGAGTCGTTCGCCACGTACACCTCCGTCGCCTGCCAGGCGGACGCGCCGGGCTCGAAGTGGCCGCACGCGTGGACGACGTTCGCCAACTCCATGAAGACCTGGGCGTACCGGCAGGACCAGCTGCCCTCGACGCACCCGATCATGGCGGAGATCCGCGACCTGGACGACGTGCTCGTCAACTTCGACGGCATCACCTACGCCAAGGGCGCGTCCGTGCTCAAGCAGCTCGTGGCGTACGTGGGCCAGGAGGAGTTCTTCACGGGCGTGCAGGCGTACTTCAAGGCGCACGCGTTCGGCAACACCCGCCTGTCGGACCTGCTGGGCGCGCTGGAGAAGACCTCCGGCCGGGATCTGAAGACCTGGTCGAAGGCGTGGCTGGAGACGGCCGGGATCAACGTCCTGCGTCCGGAGATCGCGGTCGACGGGGACGGCACGATCACCTCCTTCGCCATCAAGCAGGAGGCCCCCGCGCTGCCCGCCGGCGCCAAGGGCGAGCCGACTCTCCGCCCGCACCGCATCGCGGTCGGCCTGTACGAGCTGGAGGGCGGCAAGCTGGTCCGCACGGACCGGCTGGAGCTGGACGTCGACGGTGAGCTGACGCCGGTGGAGACGCTGGTGGGCCGCAAGCGCCCGGCCGTCGTGCTGCTCAACGACGACGACCTGTCGTACGCGAAGGTGCGGCTGGACGAGGAGTCCCTGCGGGTCGTCACCGCGCACCTGGGCGACTTCGTGGAGTCCCTGCCGCGCGCGCTGTGCTGGGCGTCCGCCTGGGACATGACGCGCGACGGCGAGCTGGCCACGCGCGACTACCTGTCGCTGGTGCTGTCGGGCGTCACCAAGGAGTCGGACATCGGCGTCGTCCAGTCGCTGCAGCGCCAGACGAAGCTGGCCCTGGACCTGTACGCGGCGCCGGAGTGGCGCGGGACGGGTCTGACCACGTGGACGGAGACGGCGCTGGAGCAGCTGCGGGCCGCCGAGCCGGGCAGCGACCACCAGCTGGCGTGGGCGCGGACGTTCGCGGCCACCGCCCGTACGGCGGACCAGCTCGACCTGCTGCAGGGCCTGCTGGACGGCACGGAGACGGTCGAGGGCCTGGCCGTCGACACCGACCTGCGCTGGTCGCTGCTGGAGCGGCTGGCCGCGACCGGCCGTGCCGACGAGAAGGCGATCGCGGCGGAGCTGGAGCGCGACAAGACCTCGGCGGGTGAGCAGCGCGCCGCGGCGGCGCGTGCCGCGCGGCCCACGGCGGAGGCCAAGGCCGAGGCGTGGGCGGCGGTCGTGGAGTCCGACAAGCTGCCCAACGCGGTGCAGGACGCGGTCATCGGCGGCTTCGTCCAGGCCGACCAGCGGGAGCTGCTCGCGTCGTACAGCGAGAAGTACTTCGCGGTGGTCAAGGACATCTGGGCGAGCCGCAGCCACGAGATCGCCCAGCAGATCGCGGTGGGTCTCTACCCGGCCCTGCTGGTCTCGCGGGAGACGCTGGACGCCACGGACGCGTGGCTGGCCTCCGCCGAGCCGAACGCCGCGCTGCGGCGCCTGGTCACGGAG
Organism: Streptomyces sp. NPDC002537; assembly: GCF_053594975.1. Taxonomy (NCBI): domain Bacteria; kingdom Bacillati; phylum Actinomycetota; class Actinomycetes; order Kitasatosporales; family Streptomycetaceae; genus Streptomyces; species Streptomyces sp. NPDC002537. Next base: position 16,990 of record NZ_JBSFWT010000050.1, on the reverse strand, counting down.
TCGCGGGCGGGCGTCGAGCGGGCCCTGAAGGCCCAGGCGGCGGACGCCGCGGCGGCCCAGTAAGGGATCGAGCCGACAAGAGGCTGAGGGGCGCCCCGGATGTTCCGGGGCGCCCCTCAGCCCGTTCCAGGGTCAGGACTGCACGGTCGCCTGGTTCATCGAGGAGATCGCGTCCTTGAGGTTGTCCTCGTACAGGCCCAGCTTCGGGGTCAGCACCCGCGCGTTGGAGCCGAGCGGGAAGTTGAGCGTGTCGGCGTCGGGCATGTCGCTGTGGGCCAGGACGTTCAGCTCGGCGCCCCGGGGGACCGTGGCCCCGGCCTTGCCGGTGGGGTCGAGGTCGATGGCCGCATAGGCGGCCTGCCCGGCGTGGAGCGCGTAGGCGGGCGGACCGCCGAGGCCGCCGGGGATCAGGGGCTTGATGTCGTTGCTGTGATCGGCGGCGTTCGGGTCGCCGATGCTGACCAGCGGGTAGTAGGAGAGGCCGCAGGAGTTCCCGCCGAGGTTGCGCACCTCGATCAGCCGCTGGCTGGAGTCCTCCGAGAAGCGGTGCACCTGCACCGACAGCTGGTCCTTGGAGCATGCGTGGCTGTAGGCGTAGCTGTCGCTGTCGGCGTGGGTGCCGGCGGTGGCGGCCGAGGCCGTGCCGGCGCCGCCGATGAGGGCGGCGGTGCCGAGGGCCAGGGCGAGGCCCGGGAACAGGGTGCGGGTGCGGGTCTTGGACATGGTTCTTCCTCCGTTGAGAGCGGTGCACACAGGGCCGGGAATCCGGTCGGCCCGGGGGCTGACCGGCTGGCCAGGCCAACTGTGCGGCCTTTTCCGTCCCAGTTGTCCTTCCGGCCGGCAAGTGGGAACCATGGGACGCTTCTTACCCCTCTCACCTGGGGAAACTGCCGGGCCTGGGACGGCGTTCCGGGATGAGGGTGAGGGTGGGATGGGTACGGAGACCGAGCGGTTCGCGGAGCTGATGCGTGAACTGAAGGAGCGTTCCGGGCGGAGTTACGGCGCCCTCGCCAAACGGCTGCACGCCAGCGACTCGTCCCTGCACCGCTACTGCAGCGGCCAGACCGTGCCCACGGACTACGCGCCCGTGGAGCGGTTCGCCAAGGTCTGCGGAGCGTCCACCGACGAGTTGGTGGCCCTGCACCGGCAGTGGATCGTGGCCCTGGCCGAACGCCGCCGGGAGTCGGCGGGCGGCGGCGGTGCGGCGGCCGGGAGACCGGCGCGTACGGCGGTCCCGCGCGAGGGCGCGGGCGAGGCGGTCGCGGATGAGGCGGGGGCGGGGGCGGGCGAGGCGGGGGCGCCGGAGCCCCCGGTGGCCCTGCCGGACGCAACAGACACGACGGACGTGACGGACCCGGACGTCGTCCCTTCGACGCCGGAGGCGGAGCCCGCCCGCGTATCCACCCGGTCCGGTGGCCGACGCCGTCGGCTGGTCGCGGTCGCGGCGGGCGTCGCCGTGGCCATGGCGGCGGGCACGGCCGTGGCCGTGACGACGCTCGGCGGTGGCGCGCACACCACCGGATCGTCCGGCGCGCGGCACGGAACGGTGTCGGCAACGGCGTCGGCGCCGGCGGAGCAGCCCCTCTCGGCGGACGTGGACGCGGGCGCGGCCGCCGGCATCGTCGCCCCTCGCTCGCCGTCACCCTCGGGCGTCCGCGTTCCCCGCACCTCCGCGTCCCCCGGTGCCACACCCGCCTCCTCGGCCGCCGGGCAGGACGGTGACCGCGCCCCCTCCTCCGGCGCCCCGGCGCCCCGCTCCGCCGCCGTTCCCTTCACCGTCAGCGTCCTGGCCAACAACTGGGGCAGCCCCTGCGACCAGTGGTTCGCCCTGGAGCAGGAGCCGGGCAAGGTCCCGCCGCCCCCGGCCCGGGGCGCCACCGACGGCTGGGCGAGCGCGCTGCGCGCCGTACCCGCCGGTCACCTGCGGATGGAGGTGACCGTGCAGGGCACCGGCGACACCCCCGTGGTCCTGCACGGTCTGAACGTGCACGTGGTCGGCAGCGGCAAGGCGCCCTCGTGGAACGGCTACACCATGGGCGCGGGCTGCGGCGGCGAGCTGGAGCCCGCCTCGTTCGCGATCGACCTCGACGACGCCACGCCACGCCCCCGGCCGGTCCCCGGCAAGGAGGGCGAGCGGCCGACGACGACCACCGACTTCCCCTACAAGGTGTCCGCCACCGACCCCCAGGTGCTGGACATCGACGCCTCCACGCTCGGCCATGACGTCAGCTGGTATCTGGAGCTGACCTGGACCAGCGGCGGCCGCCAGGAGACCACGGTCATCGACGACCACGGCCGTCCGTTCCGGACCACGGCGCTCGGCAACGACCGTCGCTACTGGTACAACGCCGCCGGCCCCAACGCCTGGGTACCGGCGGGTTCCTGACCCTCAGGCCTTTTCGGCGCGGGCCCGGCGGCGGGCGAGGAGGGCTTCGCGCCGCTCGTCGAACTTGGTGGCCTCGGCGTCCAGCCCGCCCATGAACAGGCCCAGCTCCTCCTGCGCGCGCAGGCCGTCGGGGCCGAGGCCGTCGATCTCCAGCACCTTGAGGAAGCGCAGCACCGGCTGGAGCACGTCGTCGTGGTGGATGCGCAGGTTGTAGATCCCGCCGATGGCCATCTGCGCGGCGGCCCGCTCGAAGCCGGGGATGCCGTGGCCGGGCATCCGGAAGCCGACCACGACGTCGCGGACCGCGGTCATGGTCTGGTCGGGGGCCAGCTCGAAGGCCTTGCCGAGCAGGTTGCGGTAGAAGACCATGTGCAGGTTCTCGTCCGTGGCGATGCGGGAGAGCATGCGGTCGCAGACGGGGTCGCCGGAGTGGTGGCCGGTGTTCCGGTGCGAGATGCGGGTGGCGAGCTCCTGGAAGGCCACGTACGCGACCGAGTGCAGCATGCTGTGCCGGTTGTCGGACTCGAAGCCCTCCGACATGTGCTGCATGCGGAACCGCTCCAGCGCGACCGGGTCGACGGCGCGCGAGGTCAGCAGGTAGTCCCGCATGACGATGCCGTGCCGCCCCTCCTCCGCCGTCCAGCGGTGCACCCAGGTGCCCCAGGCACCGTCGCGGCCGAAGAGCGAGGCGATCTCGTGGTGGTAACTGGGGAGGTTGTCCTCGGTCAGCAGGTTGACGACGAGGGCGGTCCGCCCGATGTCACTGACCTTGGACTGCTCGGGCGCCCAGGCCTCGCCGCCCATCACCCCGTCGAAGTTCCGCCCGTCGCTCCACGGCACGTACTCGTGCGGCATCCACTCCTTGGCCACCTTCAGATGCCGGTTGAGCTCGGCCTCGACGACCTCTTCGAGCGCGTACAGCAGTCGGCTGTCGCTCCATGCGGCCCGAGCGTGATGACGGAGGGGGGCGATGGTCACGGACAGCTCCAGCCGGGAGGGAATGATCTTACTTACGGACCCGTAGGTTACGACACCGTAGGTTAAGGGGGCGGTAAACGGCAAGGCCAACCGGAATTTGATCTCCCACTTTCTTGGGTGACGGTGCGCTTGCGTTGCGTAGCCACGCTAGGGCGCGCTGGGCCTCACCCCTGCCGGAACCTCCCCTACGGGCGGCCCCTGGGGCCGGGGAACCGCTTCCCCATATGGGCTCTACGGCAGGGGCGCCAGCTTGACCACGGTCACGGCTCGCCCGTCCCGTCATCGAACCGGACACCGGAGAAGTCCCCGGCCTTGAGACGCGCGATCAGCGCCTCTTCCTCCGGGTCGTACGCCTGCGGGGTCCGCAGGGCCCAACGGGCCAGCACACCGGAAATCCCGTCCGCGCCAGCCTGCTCCGCCTCACCCTCGAACTCCTCGCGCTGATCCGTGGGCAGCGCTTCGCGGATGGTGTGGATCGTTCCGGGCAGCTCGACAATCCGCCCGCCGATTGTGGTCGTGAACATCTCGGCCATACCTCGACTGTGCCGTGCGCGGGCCGCATGCCGCGAGCGAATGGGGCGCGAAGCGCCCCCGAATATGCGTTCACCGAACCAGGCCGCTGCGACCTCAGCGGTCGAAGCGGCCCGCCTTGACCCCGGTCACGGCCACGACTCGCCGCTGAGCGGGCGGCCCACCCATGTGCGGGTCGGCGCCCGCCCAGGGGCGAAGCTCAGTCGCCGGACGCCAGCGCGCGGGCAAGGAGCGTGCCCGTCTTCCAGCCTTCGGCCGGGGCCACCTCGTGTACCAGGGGATGGCGGAATCCGTGCTCCTCGAGAAGAGCGGTCCACATGTCAGGGGTGTAGTCCCAGCGCTTGACGACCAGCGGGTTCGGGTCGTCGGCCTGGTTGATGTAGGAGGCCTGGCAGCCATAGCAGCCTTCGACCGGGGGACGCTGGGAGAACGCCAGGACTCCGCCCGGTTTCATGACCCGGCGGATCGCAGGGAGCATCTGTCCCGGATCGGTGAACCAGATGGCGCCGAAGACGGAGTACACGGCATCGAAGCGCTCGGCGGTCTCGCTCATGAAGTCGAGCGCGCCCCGCTGGTGCAGTTCCAGGCCCGGCAGGTCGCCCCAGCGTTCGCGGGCGGCGTCGAGCTGGACGGGGGAGACGTCGACGCCGACAGCGCGGTGTCCGAGGGTGGAGACATGAGCAAGGTTGCCACCAGTACCGCACCCAAGCTCCAGGACGCAGGAGGCGGCCCTGTCGCCCAGCACTTCGGCGCCGGGGCCGTGATCGGGGTACTGCGTCCAGTTGAACCAGGTGGTCTCACCCTTGGCGTTCTTCTCCCGCCGACCGCCGGGCTTCCTGCGGGCATAGGTGTCCCACGCCATCGTGTCGGTCACGTGCTCCTCCGTCGTGATTCATGGGGCGGCCGGCCGCACCACACGGGTACGGCCGGCCTGACTGCCTTCTGCGCTGATCAACCGGTCTTGGCAGCGTTGCGCTTCGGGCTGTTGTGGCAGTTCGCGTGACACTGCGAGCAGTCGGCGATGTCCAGCTCCGGCCAGAACTCCAGATCCACCGCGTACCCGGCAGCCTGGATGGCGTCCACGGTCCGGGCGCGCAGGCCCTTGCCCCCACCGTGCTCCTCACGGTCCAGGAACCCGGGCTGGTGGTGGACGAACTTCCCGAAGGTCTCTCCACAGAAGTCGGCATAAGCCTTGGTCCGCAGAACGAACGCGTGCCAGAAGTCGTCCACCAGCGGGGACGGACTCAGCGGCTTCTCACTCGCCGCGCTGGCAGCCACGAACGCCAGCATCTGACCCACGCCCCGGTGAAGCATGTCTGCCGGAATGTGGTCGTACTTGGCCCGCACGTCAGCCGCGATGATCTCCCGCAGCTCCGCACCGACCAGGGTCCCCGCGTCGATCGCGGGCCGTTCCTCGACGTTGGTCACGTCTTACCTCCTCTGAGGCTTGCCATGCGGACACGCTAGAGACGAGGAGCTTGCCCGGAATCTCTTATTCGCGAATATTCGACCAGCTCAGGAGGGACTTCTGCATGATTCTCAAGCGGTGTCCAGTGCCCGCCGGGCCCGGGTGATCACGCGATGAGCATCGGCACCGTAGACAGCCGAGTCGGCGAACGCCTGCCACACTTTGAGATACAGACCGACGCTCTCCGCGTCGTCGAGCCACAGTTCCGCGTGCCAGTCCTCCGCGATGACCAGGCGTTCGTCATAGACCCAGAACCCGTTGGCCGGCGGTAGCTTGAGCGGGGCGCCAAACGGGACGATACCCAGGGACACGGTGTCGAGTCCGAGTACGCCACTCAGGCGGTCGAGTTGCGCGGCCAGCACCGAGGGCGGGCAGACCAGGGAGTGCAACGCGGCCTCCCACATCACGATATGGAATGTCCTGCCCGGCTGATACAGCATTTCCTGACGCTTCACGCGTGCCCGGACGGCTTCTTCCGTGTCCCGGACCGACTGGTGCAGATCCCTGTACCGCGAGATCACGTGGCGGGCGTACTCCGCCGTCTGGAACATGCCGGCGACCATGGCGCTCTGCCAAGCCCGGAAAAGCGTGGAACGCTCGTACTCGGCCGTGAGCGCGTCCTGAACGGGCTTGTGTCCGGCGGCGAGTTGTCGCCGCCAGGAACGGGACCGGGATTCCAGGCTCCGGAGCCGGGTGGTCAGCTCCTCGGTCACCTCAGGCCGCCCGGTACCCCGTGCCCATGCCAGAAGGTCATCAGCCGTCGCGGTCTGGCGACCGGTCTCCAGCTTGCTGACCTTGGACTGAGTCCACCCCAGCTTGTCCGCCAGCTCCCTGCCCGTAAGCCTCCGCTCGGTGCGTAGCTCACGAAGTCGCGCACCGAGGGCAGCCCTGGCCTGCTGAAAGTCTGTGGTCACTCGGTGGAAGGCACCTGATCCCTGAACTTGTCGTAGGGAATGGCGTGGTGCCATGCCGCATCGCGGACGTGGCAGGCACCCGCGACTTCCACAGGGTCCGTGACGAGTTCGACGCCGGTCATCCGGTCGGCATCGTCGAAGTGAAGCCGCGCGATGACGCGCGAATCGAAGAGCCAGAAGTCTTCCTCCGGGAGCTTCAGCCGCTCCGCGTCGCCCCTCCACAGGTTCCGGATGTCCTCACCCACGGCACTGTTCCGGCGGGCATTGTCGAGTAGGTACCGCTGACCCGGAGTCGACGGGTTGTCCACCACACGAACGCGCTCGAACCGCTTGCCCAGGGCCGACTGTTCGCGCCGGGAGACACACCACGGGTCATCCAGATCCCATCCGGCGTCCTCGCCACGAGCGAACCGGCGGTATGTCTCCGTCTCCTCGTCCGACTGATAGCGGCGACGGGTCTCCAGCCGCCAGGCGGTGTGCTCGAACGTCCGGAACATCCCTCCGAACTCGTCGAAGTCGATCATCACGGGCACCCTGTCGACCTCCCTCGGAGCGAAGTCCGCCAGCAGGACGCGCGGCACCACGACGGCCCCCTCCCCGTCCTTGACATTACGGAGCTGAGCCACGTCGTCGGGGTCGGTCACCGCGTCCCCTTGGACCAGGACCTCTCCAGTGTCCAGGTCTTCATACAGCGTAGGACAGCCGTCGTTGCCGGAGTTGGTACCGATGAAGCGAAGTCGCCGAGCCATCGCCGTTCCCCTCTCGTCGGACGGATCCCGACCAGGATGGGACCGCCCAGGGGGTTCTGTCCGGCGCGATTCTCGATTATTCGCGTGGGGCCGAGCGCTAAGCCCCCTCGCTACCGGTGGCTGTCGAAGCGCCCCGTCTTCACCCCGGCCAGGAAGGCGGCGAAGGGGGCGCGGTTCGCTCTCGCGGTCACGCCCGGTTCGTCGCTCTCGCGTATGAGGACCCCGGTGGGGTGCGCGACTATCTCGACACAGTCTTGATTGTTGTCCGCCCCGGAGTGCGAGGACTTCTGCCAGTTCATTGCATCGGTCATGGCGTTGACTCGCATTCCCTCGGCGATACGTCGTAGGCGGGAGACGCTTGTTGCGTCTAGCGGTCGAAGCGCCCCGCCTTCACCCTGGCCAGGAGAGCGGCGAAGCCGCCTCGGTTCGCTCTCGCGACCACACCCGGAACGTCGCTCTCACGTATCCAGACCGTGTCGGCTTGCGCCGCTATCTCGACACACTGCTCCCCGCCCCCCGTGGAGAACGAAGACTTCTGCCACCTGATATCGGTACTCATCGTTGGGGCTCTCACAGTTCTTTGGCGATGTGGTGAATAAAGCTCCGCGACTCCACCGGGTCCAGGGATGAGCCCTCTGCGAAGTCGAAGAGCATCCGGTACCTGTCGAGATCAGCCGCAGCGTCCAGGTATCGGCCCCCGAGCGGCGTATCGATCTGAACCGTGTCCAGCTGAGGGACGACACCGCCCGCATACAACACCGTTTGCGAGACGTCGACGAACTCATCGCTGGCGAACGGGATCACACGCAGGGTCGTAGTCGGTCGCTCAGACATCAGCAGAAGGTGATCGAGCTGCTCACGCGCCACTCTCCGGCCACCAACACGCATACGCAGGGCAGCCTCATGGATGATCACTTCAAACCGAGGAGGAGTCTCCCGCTCAAAAATGGCGCGGCGTTTCAGGCGGTGCTCCACCCGGGCTTCAATGTCCTCTGAAGGCAGCTTGGGGATGACGCTGCCGAACAGGGCTCGCGCATAGCCCTCGGTCTGGAGGACGCCGGGGAAGGTCACCGGTTGCAGGACTCGGAGATATGTCGCGTGGTGTTCCAACTCGGCGATATCCAGGAAACCCGGGGCAAGAATCCCTCGGTATGCCTCCCACCAGCCCCGGCCCCGATGCTCCCGCGCGATCGCGCAAAGAGCCTCGATCAGCGCCTCGTCCCGGCAGGAATAGAACACCGCCAGTCGCCGGATGCGCTCCTCGCTGACGCCGATGCGTCCCGCCTCGATGTGGCTGATCTTGGCCTGATCGGTGGAGAGCAAACCGGCGGCCTCCCGGGCCGTCCTTCCCGCACATTCGCGCAGCTTCCGCAACTCTGCGCCCAAGCGCACCTGTCGGGCGCTCGGGTTGTCCCTCGGCGGCATGTCACCTTCCCCTGCTCGCGGCACAGTGTCCCGCGCAACCGTGCCATGGGTCCACTCGTACGGGCCACTCTCAAGCGACAAGCTTGCTACGGAGCATAGTTGCCCCTACGGTCTTGCCAGCACCGCGATACCGCCTCGGGACAACCCGAAGTGCCGCTATCTGCACGCTCGTTGGGAGACAAACATGAGTACAGCAACACTCGCCACTCCCCTCACCACCACCGCCCACAAGACCGCCCAGACCTACCAGCTGACCGCCCCCGCGACCGCGACAACCGCCCACGTGGCCCGGAGCTTCATCACCGCCGTGCTCGCGGCCAACGCGCACGAGCCGCTGATCGGCGACGCCTGCGTCTGCGTCTCCGACGCCGTCGCCAACGTCGTGACGCACGCGCGCGTGGCCGCGCTCACCGTGGAGGTCATCGTCCACGACAACGGCAGCGTCGTGGTGGCCGTACGCGACAACGACCCCGGACGGCTGCCCTGGCCGCGCAGCGCCCGCGCCGACGCGGAGAACGGCCGGGGGCTCACACTCGTACGCCGCCTCGCGCACGCGTCCGGGGTCACACTGCTGTGGGACGAGCTCCGGCCCATCGGCAAAGAGGTGCGGTTCGTACTGCGGGAAGACGCCCCGGCGGCGGAGTGAGGCACGCCAGAACAAAAAACGCCCGGCGCCCCGGGCCCATGACAGGCCGGGGCGCCGGGCGGCGCTTCAGGAAAGGGGGAGCGTCAGCTCTTCGCGGGGCGCGGGTGGTGAGTGTCGCGCGTGTGGGGGTTGTCGCTGTGGCGGGACATGACCATCACGAGGCCCGTGATCACCAGGAAGAGGACGATCGGCGCGGCGACGAAGAGGCCGAGCGTGTTCAGCACGCTCAGGCCCGGACCCGGGTCGTCACCGTCGTCGCGGGTGAGCGCGAACGCGGGGGACGACATCAGCAGCATCAGCATGGTGCCGGTGGCGATGGCGCCGGCACGCACAGCGTTCTTGTTGGCCTTATTGCTCACGCCCTCAACGTATCGGACACCCGCCCGGCCCGCTCGTCCGGGGGTGGTCTATGCCGACCTCGCCGCTCTGACCTGCTGCATCAGCGCGCGCAGCCGCGGCGACGCCATCAGCTCCTCCAGGGACACGGGCCGGCCCGCCGCGTCGGCGACGGGCAGCCGCCAGTTCGGGTACTGGTCCCACGTGCCCGGCAGGTTCTGCGGCCGCCGGTCGCCGACCGCGTCCGGCAGCCAGATCCCGATCATGCGCGCAGGGGTCAGCAGCAGATAGCGGTGCACGGCCCGGACCGCCGCCTCCTCGTCGTCCGGCCGCCCCTCCGGCAGCAGCCCCAGCCGCGCGAAGAGCGCCAGCCACTCGGCGACCTCGCGCGCGTCCTCGCGCCGCGCCTCGGCGAGCGGCCGGTCCAGCAGCCCCAGCCGGTGGCGCAGCGCGACGTGGTCGCCGGTGAGCCGGGAGGCGGTGCTGGGCAGGTCGTGGGTGGTGGCGGTGGCCAGGCAGTCCGTACGCCACCGGGCGGGCTCCAGCGGCTCGCCGGAACCGGCCCAGTCCCGCTCGAACCACAGGACCGACGTGCCCAGCACGCCCCGCTCGGCGAGCGCGTCCCGGACACCCGGCTCCACCGTGCCGAGGTCCTCCCCCACCACGGCGGCGCCCGCCCGGTGCGCCTCCAGGGCGAGCACGCCGAGCATCGCCTCCGGGTCGTAGCGGACGTACGTGCCGCACGCCGGCTCGCGGCCCTCCGGCACCCACCACAGCCGGAACAGGCCCATCACATGGTCGATCCGCAGCGCGCCCGCGTGCCGCAGCAGGCCGCGCAGCAGGTCCCGGTACGGGCCGTAGCGCAGGGCCTCCAGCGCGTCGGGGTGCCAGGGCGGCAGCCCCCAGTCCTGGCCGCGGGCGTTGAAGGCGTCGGGCGGCGCGCCGATGGACATGCCGGAGGCGAAGGCGTCCTGCTGCGCCCAGGCGTCCGCGCCCGAGGGGTGGACGCCGACGGCCAGGTCGTGGACGAGCCCGACGCGCATCCCGGCCCCGCGCGCGGCCCGCTGCGCGGCGGCCAGTTGCCCGTCGGTCAGCCAGGCGAGCCAGCGGTGGAAGTCGACGCGGTCGGCGAGCTCGCCGCGGGCCCGCTCCGTACGGGCCGAGCGGGGGTCCCGGAGGCCGTCGGGCCAGCGCCGCCAGTCGGTGCCGTGCGTCTCGGCGAGCGCGCACCAGGTGGAGTGGTCCTCCAGCGCCCGGCCCTGCTCGGCGCGGAAGGCGTCGTAGGCGGCCCGGCGCTCCGGGCTCGGCGGCACGGCCCGGACGAGCTCCAGCGCGCGGCGCTTGAGCTCCCAGACCGCGTCGCGGTCGATGAGCTCCCCGCCGCGGAGCACGCCGTCCCGCAGGGCCGCGGCCCCGGCGAGCAGTTGCTCGGCGCGCTCCCGGTCGGCACCGACGAGCCGGGCGTACTCGGCGATGTCGGCGACCCGCAGATGGACGGGGTCGGCGAAGCGGCGGGAGGACGGCCGGTACGGCGAGGGGTCCGTGCCGGGCACGGCCGCGTGCAGCGGGTTGACCTGGACGAAGTCCGCGCCGTGCGCACGCCCCGACCAGGCCGCGAGCTCGGCGAGGTCACCGAGGTCGCCCATGCCCCAGGAGCGGGCGGACAGCAGGGAGTACAGCTGGACGAGGAAGCCGTGGGCGCGCTCCGGCGGCGCGGGCAGCCGCTCGGGGGCGACGATCAGGGTCGCGGCGGCGGACCGGCCGTCGGGGGCGCGGGCGCACAGCAGATGGCTGCCGTACGGCAGCGCGTCCCCGTCCCCGTCCCCCTCCCCGTCCCCGTCCCCGTCCCCGTCCCTGTCCCTGTCCCTGTCCCTGTCCCATGCGAGGCTCCGCCCGTCCTCCGCCTCGACGCGCAGCGTCGTGCCCTCGGGCAGGGCGGGCAGCCCCGGCCGGGGGCCGCGCACCACCACCGTGGCGGGCAGCAGCCGTTGGGCGTCGGCGTGCTCGCGGGCCGCCAGGGCGTCGCGTACGGCCTGGGGGGTGGACGCGTCGACGCCCAGGGCGGCGAGGACGGCGACGACGGTGTCCTCGGGCACGGGGATGTTCCGGCCGGGGGCGGGGGTGTAGGAGGTGGCGACGCCGTACAGTTCCGCTAGACGCGCTCGGCCCATGCACACCTCCGGGGTTCCCGGGGTTTTTTCTCCCCAGCCCCGCCCCTTCCCGAAACCGGGGGAGACCCCCGGACCCCCAGCGCCCTCCGGGGGACCCCCACGGGCTGATTTTCTTCGACTCGCCGGGCAATACGCCCACTTCGGTCACGTCCGTTGACACGTTCCTCGCCTGGTGATGGCATCGACCCTCATCGACCCGGGGAAGAGGAGAACGGCCGTGCAGTTCCGGGGCAGTGACTCCTCGTTCGGGCACCCTCGCCGCGCCGGGGCCACCGTTCTGGCCGCCGCGTTGCTCGGCGGGCTGCTCGGCGGGTCCTGCGACGCGTTCGCCGAGCCCCGACCGGACGGCACCGCGGCCACCGTCCCCGACCGGGAGAGCGGAACCGGGCTGCCCTCCGTGTGGCCGCGCCCGCAGACCTCGCACGCGCAGGGGGCGTACGCCCCGGTCGGCGGCGAGGTCACCGTGCTGGCCGACAGCGGCACCGACCCGTACACGCTCGACGCGCTCCGCGACCTGCTGCGCGCCCTCGGCGCCCGTACGGTCGTGGACGCCCAGCCCGGTGGCACCCCGCCGCCGAGCGGGCTGATCGTCTACGCGGGCGGGCAGGCCGCCGAGGACGCGCTGAAGGCGCTGGGCGCGCCCGCCGTCGGGGATCTGCCGCAGGGCGGCTACCGGCTGGCGACCGGTCAGGTGGACGGCCGGCCGACGGTGGCGCTGTCCGGCGTGGGCCAGGACGGGCTGTTCCACGCGGCGCAGACGCTGCGTCAGCTGGCGGTGGCGCGCGACGGCGGGCACGGCTTCCCCGGTGCCGTGGTCCGCGACTGGCCGGGCACGGCGGTGCGCGGGCTCTCCGAGGGCTTCTACGGGCAGCCGTGGACGCGCGAACAGCGGCTCGCGCAGCTGGACTTCATGGGGCGCACCAAGCAGAACCGCTACCTCTACGCGCCCGGCGACGACCCGTACCGCCAGGCCCGCTGGCGCGCCCCCTACCCCGCCGCGCAGCGGGCCGACTTCCGGGCGCTGGCGGAGCGGGCGCGCCGCAACCATGTGACGCTCGGCTGGGCGGTCGCACCGGGGCAGGCCCTGTGTTTCTCGTCCGCCGCGGACCTGCGGGACCTCAAGCGGAAGATCGACGGGATGTGGGCGCTGGGCGTCCGCGCCTTCCAACTGCAGTTCCAGGACGTGAGCTACAGCGAGTGGCACTGCGACGCGGACGCGGACGCGTTCGGCTCCGGGCCGAAGGCGGCGGCGAAGGCCCAGGCGAAGGTCGCGGGCGCGATCGCCGCGCACCTGGCGGCCAAGGGTTCCGAGGCCGCCCCGCTGTCGCTGCTGCCGACGGAGTACTACCAGGACGGCCGGACCGCGTTCCGGCAGGCGCTGGCCGCCGCGCTCGACCCCCGGGTGGAGGTGGCGTGGACGGGCGTCGGGGTGGTGCCCCGGACCATCACGGGCGGTGAACTGGCCGACGCCCGCGCGACCTTCGGGCAGCACCCGCTGGTCACCATGGACAACTACCCGGTGAACGACTTCGCGCAGGACCGCGTCTTCCTCGGACCGTACACCGGCCGGGAGCCGGCCGTGGCGGTCGGTTCCGCCGCGCTGCTGGCCAACGCCGCCGCGCAGCCGACCGCTTCGCGCATCCCGCTGTTCACCGCCGCCGACTACGCCTGGAACCCGCGCGGCTACCGCCCCGACGAGTCCTGGCAGGCGGCCGTCGACGACCTCGCGGGCCCCGACGCGGACACCCGCGAGGCGCTGCGCGCGCTGGCGGGCAACGACGCGTCGTCCGTGCTGGGCGGCGAGGAGTCGGCGTACCTGCGCCCGCTGCTGGACGCCTTCTGGGACGCGCTGTCCGGCACGGACCAGGGCAGGCTGGCCCAGGCCGCGGACCGGCTGCGCGCGGCGTTCGGCACGATGCGGGACGCCCCGGACCGCCTCACCCGGGCCCTCGACGGCTTCGGCACCGAGGTACGGCCGTGGCTGGACCAGCTGGCGCGGTACGGCCGGGCGGGCGCGAGCGCCGTGGACATGCTCACCGCGCAGGCGCGCGGCGACGGCGCGGCGGCCTGGCGGGCGCAGCTCGACGTGCAGGCGCTGCGGGAGCAGACCGTCGCCGGCCCGGCGACGGTCGGCAAGGGCGTGCTGGCGCCCTTCCTGGACCAGGCGCTGACCCGCGCCAACGGCTGGACGGGCGTGGACCGCCCGGTGCGCACCGCGGGCGCAGCGACCGACGGCGACCCCACGACCGCGACCACCCCGAAGGCGGGCGTGCCACTGACCGTACGGCTGCCGGGCCGGCACCCGCTGACCGCCGTCACGGTGCTGACGGCACCGGCCCGGGGGGCGCGCGGCACGGTCGAGGCCCATGACCCGGCCAAGGGCTGGCAGCCGCTCGGCGCCCTGTCGGACAGCGGCTGGACCCAGTCCGAGGGCAGGGGCGTCCAGGCCGACGCGGTCCGCCTGGTCTGGGCGGAGGGCAGCGCCCCGCCCGCCGTGCACGAGGTCGCCCCGTGGTTCGGGGACGGCCCGTCCGCGGACTTCGAGCTGGTGCGCGGGCAGGTGGACGCGGAGAACGGCGGGCGGCCCGCCGTGGCCGAGGCCCGGATGATCAACCGGCGGCCGGACACGGTGCGCGAGAAGCTCACGGTCAGGGCCCCGCAGGGCGTCACCGTCAAGGCGCCCGACGAGCTCACGGTGGTGCGCGGCGGTGTGACCACGGCCCGCATCGAGCTGTCCGTGCCCGCCGGGTCCGCGGCCCGGACGTTCACCGTGCCGGTGCGGCTGGGCGACGTGGAGCGGACGCTGACCGTACGGGCGTTCCCGCCGACCGGCGGCCCGGATCTGGCGCACGGCGCCGCGAAGGCGAGCTTTTCAGGGGATCCCGCGGCGGGCGTCCATGCGGCGGCCGTCGACGACCGGGCGGCGCGCCGGTCCTCACGGCCCGACGACGGAGTCTGGTGGCAGCTGGAGCTGGCCCGGCCGGTGCGGCTGGGCGGCCTGGTGCTGCACTGGCGGGACGCGCATCCGTACCGCTGCCGCGTCCAGGTCTCGCCCGACGGCCGGACCTGGCGGGACGCGGCGCTCATCGCCGGGGACGGTGGCGGTGGCGGTGTGGAGACGGTGCGGCTGGACGCGCCGGAGGCCCGGTTCGTCCGGGTCCAGGGCGAGCCGGGGGCGGCCGGGCCCGGCGGTCCGCTGGAGCGGGTGGAGGCCTACGCGGTGGCGGACCAAGGCACCGACCAGGGCACCGAGAAGGTGTGAGGCCGGGCCCGGACCGCGGCGGGCGCGTGGGTGCGTGCGCCGCCGCGGACCTGGCCCGGCCCACAAAAATGGCCCGGTCGACTCAGGCGGAAATGCCGTCGATCCGGGCCATCGCGTCCTCCGCGCCGAATGCCTCCAGATAAGGCAGCCAGCGCGGGTCCCTATGCCCCGTGCCGATGATGCGCCACGCCAGCCCGGACGGCGGCGCCGGCTGATGCCGCAGCCTCCAGCCCAGCTCGGCGACGTGCCGGTCGGCCTTGACGTGGTTGCAGCGGCGGCACGCGGCCACCACGTTTTCCCAGGCGTGCTGGCCACCACGGCTGCGCGGGACGACGTGATCGACGCTGGTTGCGACGCCACCGCAGTACGCGCATCGGCCGCCGTCACGGGCGAAGAGGGCGCGGCGGGTGAGCGGAACGGGCCCCCGAAAGGGCACCCGCACGAAGCGCTTCAGCCGGACGACGCTGGGTGCGGGGATGGTGCAGGTCGCGCTGTGCATATAGGCGCCGGAGTCCTCCAGGCTGACGGCCTTTTCATTGAGGACGAGTATGAGCGCGCGGCGGAGCGGTACGACGCCGAGCGGCTCGTACGACGCGTTGAGGACCAGGACATGCGGCACGGGTGCCTCCTTGTACGCCGGCGGCGCGTGGCTCGCGCCGGGACGATCTCCTGCAAGTGTCCCCCGGCCCCCGGCCGAAGCGCCACCATCGTCGGGTAACGGGCCACGGGTGTTTTGGAACACACTGTGTTCATCCCCCGCTCAAGACCTGCACCATCTCGAACAGAGCAACGGAGGAACCGGGCTGCCCCGTTAGTGTGGTGGGTCTGCCCGCGCCGCTGCCCGCCGCGGGCGTGTCTTAACGGAGGGTTCCTTACTGTGCTCTGGTCCGCTGCCCTGGCTGCCGACTCGACACCGCGTCCCGTATCCCTGGACGAGGCGCAACGGACGGCGAACGACGCCGCGGGCTGGGTGGAGGAGAACTGGTCCATCTGGCTCAGCAACGGTCTGCGCATCATCCTGATCCTGGTGATCGCGATCGTCATGCGGTCCCTGATCCGCCGGGCCATCACCAAACTCATAGCGCGGATGAACCGCACCACCGAACACCTCGACGGCACGGCGCTCGGCGGGCTGCTGGTCAACGCCGAGCGGCGCAGGCAGCGCTCCGAGGCCATCGGCTCGGTGCTGCGGAGCGTCACCTCGTTCCTCATCATGGGCACGGCGGCGCTGACCGTGCTGTCCGTACTGAAGATCAACCTCGCCCCGCTGCTCGCGAGCGCCGGTGTGGCGGGCGTGGCCATCGGTTTCGGTGCCCGCAACCTGGTCACGGACTTCCTGTCCGGCGTCTTCATGATCCTCGAGGACCAGTACGGCGTCGGTGACGAGGTGGACGCGGGCGTCGCCACCGGCACGGTCGTCGAGGTCGGCCTGCGCGTCACCAAGCTGCGCGGCTCCAACGGCGCGATCTGGTACGTGCGCAACGGCGAGGTCAAGCGGATCGGCAACCTCAGCCAGGGCTGGGCCACCGCGGGCGTCGACATCCAGGTCCGCTCGGACGAGGACCTGGACCGGGTCCGGGAGGTCATCACCCGGACCGGCGAGGAGATGCAGAAGGAAGAGCCCTGGAACGAGCGGCTGTGGGAGCCGGTCGAGGTGCTCGGCCTGGACGCGGTCTATCTCGACTCCGTCGTCATACGGGTCTCGGCGAAGACGATGCCGGGGGTGGCGCTGGGTGTGGAGCGGGAGCTGCGCTGGCGGATCAAGCGGGCGCTGGACGCGGAGGGCATCCGCATCGTCGGCCGGCCGCTCGACGCGGAGCTGGAGACGACCGCTCCCGATCCCTCGGCCGCGATGGCCGCCCCGTCGGCCCTGGCCAACCCCACGTCCCCGCAGTCCCAGGCGACTGTCCCGATACCGCCGGGTCCCTCATTGGGGAAGTGACCTCGGCCGCAGGCCGGTTCGCGCCTGCGGCGGTCCTTTCCCCACCCCGCCCCTTCCCGAACCGCGCTCCGCGCGGTGTCCTCAAACGCCGGACAGGCTGAATGTGCTGGCTACGGTCCGCACAATTCAGCCCGTCCGGCGTTTGAGGACGCTCCCCCAGACTTCGTCCGGGGGGACCCCCA
>NZ_JBSFWT010000049.1:0-55265 GCF_053594975.1 Streptomyces sp. NPDC002537 | reverse complement strand
GCAATGGTTCCTCGCCCAGCTGAAGGCCCTCTGAGCCTGCGGCCCGGTTCGCCGCCTGCGGCGGGAGCGGCCTGCGGCCGCGTCCTCAAACGCCGGACAGGCTGAATGTGCGGACCGTGGCCTTGAGCCTACGGGCCCGCAATGTGCGGACCACGGTCCGCAAAATCAGCCCGTCCTGGGGGCACCTCCCAGCGGTAGCTGGGGGAGATTGAGGACAACGCAGCGAAGCCGTGTTGCGGGGTCCGGGGCGCAGCCCCGCAGGCAGCGGCGCGCACCGGGCCGGCGGGTGGTGAAAGGGCGGGCGGGCGGGGAGCGCGGGCGGCACAACCTGCCCCAGCAGAAGGCAAAAAGCCTCCACCCCCAGCCTGCGCCCCCACCCCGCCGGGTAACCATAGCGGCATGCACATCGCCAACCGCCGCGCCACTCTCACCACGGCCTGCGCAGCAGTACTCGTCCTGACAGCCGCCGGCTGCTCCTCCGACTCCGGGGGCAAGAGCTCCGACGCCAAGGACGACAAGTCCGTTTCATCCCCTTCCACTTCGTCCTCCTCCTCGGCGTCGACGGGCGGCGGCCCGGCCTCCGCCGGGGGCGCGATCCCGGTCGGGCCGGGGCCGCAGCCCGCGTACACCGTGCAGAAGCAGCCCGATCCGGGCAGTTGCCACTATCAGTACACGGCGGACAAGCAGCCGCTGCCGGACCCCAAGTGCACCCCGGGGGCGACCAATCCGAAGGTCACCCAGGCCACGCTGAAGACGACGATCTGCAGCAGCGGCTACACCAAGGGCATCAGGCCGCCCGTCAACATCACCAGCCGCGAGAAGACCGCAAACGCGGCGTCGTACGGCTACAAGGGCTCGCTGAAGGACTACGAGTACGACCACTTGATCAGCCTCCAGCTCGGCGGCGACCCCAACGACTCGCGCAACCTGTGGGTCGAGCCGCCCTCCCCCGGTCACAAGGAGGGCGCCGGGCCCAACAACCCCAAGGACGTGGTCGAGACCAAGCTGAAGAACGCGATCTGTTCGGGGAAGACCGACCTGGCCAAGGCGCAGCAGGCGATCGCCCACGACTGGACGACGGCCCTCAAGACCCTCGGCATCCCGGACAAGGCGGGCAGCGGCGAATCGGCCGCCGCCAAGGACCCGGACGACGGCTGAGTCAGCCGGTGGTGAGGCGGTCCGCGAGGGCCGTCAGCAGGTCCACGACGCCGCTCGGGCCGTCGACCACGAGATCGGCCCGTTCGGCGAGTTCGGTGACCTCCGCGCTGCCGCTGCACACCAGGAGGCCGGGCAGCCCTTCGGCGCGCAGCTTCTCCACGGCGGCGAAGGCGGCGAGGTCGCCGAGGTCGTCACCGGCGTAGAGGACGGAGCCCGCGCCCGTCTCACGGACGTACTCGGCGAGGGCGACGCCCTTGTCGACGCCGGGCGGGCGCAGCTCCAGGACCAGCCTGCCGGGTTCGACGATCAGGCCGTGGCGCTCGGCGAGCGCCTCCAGGGGGGCACGCAGGGCGTCGTACGCGGCCTGCGGATCGGCGGCGCGCCGGGTGTGGACGGCGATGGCGCGGCCCTTGTCCTCGATCCAGGTGCCGCGCCAGGAGCCGGACCTGTCCAGTTCGCCGGGGAGCGTGGCCTGTACGGCGGCGACGCCGGGGTGCGGGGCGGGTGCCGTCACGGTGCCGCTGACGGCGTCCCAGCGTTCGGCGCCGTAGTGCCCGAGGACGACCAGGTGCTCCAGCCCGTCGACCCCGGCGAACCCGCCGTACCGCACGGCGACGCCTGCCGGGCGGCCGGTGACCACCGCGACGGACCGCACCTCCGGCGCGAGCCGGGCCAGCGCGGGCACGGCGCCCGGGTGGGCGCGGGCCCGTTCGGGGTCGGGCACGATCGGGGCGAGCGTGCCGTCGAAGTCGAGCGCGACCACCGCCGCGCTCGGCTCCGCGAGGAGCACGGCGAGCGCGTGCCGCCCTGCGGGAGTACAGGGTTCCGGGAGCGGATGACTGCCCATGGGGCGACCCTACTGCGCCCGGCGGCCGGTCGCCGGTCCCTTTCCGAGGAAGCCGGGGGAAGCCGGGGAAGCCGGGTGGGATCAGTAGGTGGGCATCGAGGTGTCGATCCGCTCCGCCCAGGCGAGGATGCCGCCGCCGAGGTGGACGGCGTCGGGGTGGCCGCTGCGCTTGAGGACCGCGAGCGCCTCGGCCGACCGGATGCCCACGCGGCACAGGAGGACGGTTCTGCGGTCCTTCGGCAGGCGCTCGGCGGCGTCGCCGTCCATGAACTCGCCCTTCGGGATGAGGAGCGATCCGGGCAGGTGGGCGAAGGCGTACTCGTCCGGCTCGCGTACGTCGACGAGTGTGACGGGCTCGCCGGAGTCGAGCAGGGCCTTGAGTTCCTCCGCGGGGATGGTGGACTCGCGGGCCGCCTCCGCCGCCTCGGGGGACAGCAGGCCGAAGAACGGCTCGGCCGCGGTGAGCTCGGTGGGGCGCGTGGTGTGCGGGTCGCGGTGCAGCGGTACGGTCGCGCAGGTGGCGGCCTTGGCGTCGTAGGTCATGACACGGCCCACCAGTGGTTCGCCGGTGCCGGTGAGGAGTTTGACGACCTCCGCGGCGATGGTCACGGCGGCCCAGGCACCCAGCACCTTCAGGGCGCCCGCCATGCCGCGGAAGTACGGGGCCGGGGACGCGGGGTGCAGGTCGCGGAAGCCGGGGCCGTGCGGTTCCCAGAAGACGGTGACCTGTGCCCGGGTGGCGTTCATGTCGCCCCATACGAAGGGGGTGCCGGTCTCCGCGCAGACGTCGTCGACGAGCCGGGCACGGGCGAGGTCCTCGCCGGCGCACACCACCAGGTCGTAGCGGGCGACCATGTCGCGTGCGCCGGCGAGGTCGAAGCGGTCCTCCACGACGGTCCGCACCGTCGGGTGGGTGCGTTCGAGGGCCCGTGCCCAGGCGGACGCGCGGCTGTCCGGCCCGTCATCGGGGATGCCCAGGTAGCGGTCCCAGGGGTTGAGGGGGGAGCCGTCGGCGATGCCGATCAGGCCGACGCCGGAGTCGGCGAGGTGGGCGATCAGCGGGGCGCCGATCTCGTCCGCGCCGATCACCAGGACCCTGCCCGCGGCGAGCCGCCGCTGGCCGTCCGAGCCGTGGTCGGCCAGGATCAGCTGGTGGGCCTGGCGCCGTATCTCCTGGTCGGGGAGTTCGGGCAGGGGCTGGACGAGCGGGGGGAAGGGCATGGGGAACTCCTCTGGCGTGCGTGCGGGTCTCGGCCGGCGGACTGTCGGCCGTGGTTCCGAGCGGGCCTGGCGAAGCCACGACGCCCGCGGTTGACGTACCGGACTTCCGGCGGAGGGCTCAGGCCTCGGCGGCCGGGGTGGCCCAGGCGGGCACGTGCTGGATCTCGAGGACGGCGGCGCCCCAGTTGAAGCCGTATCCGGCTCCGGCCAGCACGACGCGGTCCCCGGCCGCCAACTGCCCGGTGCGCAGCAGGTGGTCGAGGCCGGCGGCCTGGTCGCCGGAGCCGAGGTGGCTGATCTCGCGGCCGAATTCCCAGGCGGTGCGCTCGACGCCGACGCCCATGTCGGCGAGCATGCTCCACCAGCGGCCGCCCTTGCCGTTGTTGGGCATGACAAAGCGGCGGATGTCGGCGACGGTGGCGCCCGCCTCGTCGAGGGCCTGCCGGATGCAGTCGCCGATGCCGCCGGCGACCTTCTCCGAGATGGTCTCGAGGTCGCTGAGATGCTTGCGCATGAAGTCGGTCTTGCGGCGGCGCATGTTGAGGGGCTTGTCGCCGGAGGCCGGGGCGTCCTTGAGGGTGTCACCGCGGTACATGCCCTCCAGCGAGGAGTCCGAGGTGAGCACGCAGGAGACGACGCGGGCGAAGCCGGGGCGCCGGGTGAGGAGCATGGCCGTGCCGCCGTCGGCCATGACGGTGCCGCCCTCGGTGCGGAAGCGGTCGAAGCCGGGGAGGCAGAAGCGTTCGCCGGTGGTGATCAGGGCGCTCGCGTTCTCGTCGCAGCCGGCCAGGAACCCGGCCGCGAGGGGCAGTGCCGCCAGCGAGCCGTTGGACTTCTGGTCGATCTCGATGGCGGGGGCGCTGCCGCCGACGGTCCGGTGCTGGATGTAGGAGGCGGGGGTCCACATGTCCTCGCCCTGGAAGTACGCGGTGGTGTGCAGCAGGAGCCGCACGTCCGCCGGGTCGGCGGTGCCGCGCTCGAGGGCCTGGCGCACGGCGGCGACGGCGAGGTCGGGGGCGAAGAGCTCGTCCGAGACGGTGACGCCCAGCAGCCCGTTGGCGGTGTACTCGGAGGAGGAGTAGCGCCCGTCGGCGACGGCGTCGGCGAGGTCGAGGCGGTCGCCGAGACATACGCCGAGGGATTCCAGGTAGATGTCGTCGAGAAGCATGTCCGGTCTTCTTTCAGTGGTGGTGGGGGGCGGGGTTCACAGGTAGGCGCCTCCCGTGGTCTCCACGCGTTCGCCGGTCATCCAGCGCGCCTGCTCGGAGGCGAGGAAGGCGACGACGTCGGCGACGTCCTCGGGCCGGCCGAGCCTGCCGAAGGCGGTCATCTCCGCCGCCCGGACGGCGTCCTCGGGGTGTTCGAGCATGCGGGCGCGGTGGAAGTCGGTGGCGATCAGGCCGGGGGCGACGGTGTTGACGGTGATGCCGCGGGGGCCGAGCTGGGCGGCGAGCGAGCGGCTGAAGGCCTCCAGGGCGCCCTTGCTCATGGCGTAGCCGAGGACGTGGGGGTGGGCTATGCGGTTGGCGACGGAGGAGACGTTGACGATCCGGCCGTTGTCGCGCAGCAGCGGCAGGAGGCGCTGGACGATGAAGACGGGCGCCTTGACGTTGATCCCGAGGACGCGGTCGAGGTCCTCGGGGGTGAGGGTGGTGATGTCGGCGCGGCAGCCGATGCCCGCGTTGTTGACCAGGACGTCCAGGCCGGTGTCGCCGGTGTGTTCGCGCAGGCCGGCTTCGAGGCCGGCGGCCAGGTCGTCGATCGCGCCGTCCGTGCCGAGTTCGGCGTGGACGGGGAAGGCGCGTCCGCCCGCGGCGCGTACGGCGGCCACGGTCTCCTCGGCGGCGGCGGAGTCGTGTCCGTAGTGCACGGCCACCACCAGGCCCGCCTCGGCGAGGCGCTGGGAGATCGCCCGGCCGATGCCTCGGCTGCCTCCGGTGACAAGAGCGGTGCGCGGCTCGGGTTCCGTCATGGTTCGTCCCCCAATGTGGGCTAGGGCGATGGGGCGGGGTCGGGTCAGGCGTCGAAGGCGGCCATCGGCGGGCCGCCGGGATCCCAGGCGGCGAGGAAGCGTTCCTGCCGGGAGAGATCCATCATTTCCAGGTCGACGCCCAGGCTCGCCACCTTGTGGTAGGCGTACGGGCGGCCCAGCGGGCAGGCGTTGAACTCCTCGGTGAAGCCTTCGCCGGACAGGCGGGCGGAGCTCCGTGTCACATCGGTGGTCCAGTAGCCGAGGTGGTGGCAGCGGGCGCCGAGGGAGGAGTCCCACGGGCTGCCGGGCGGGCCCTGGACCAGCTCGATGTACGGGGGGCCGCCCCGGGTGAACGCGAGGCGGTAGTCCCACTCCCCCAGCGAGTCCTCCAGGATTCCCGTCCACCGGGCTCCGGTGCTCCGCGTCAGGTCGTCCATCGCCTTCCCGATGTCCGGGACGACGAAGCACACGTGGTAGAACACCGGGTCAGACCAGCTTCTCGAGCAGGCCCACGACCTCGGCGGGGGCGGGCATGGCGGCGGCCTCCGCCGCGAGCGAGCGGGCGCGCTCGCGGTAGGACGGGTCGGTCAGCAGGTCGTCGGCCGCGCTCGCGACCACGTCCGGCGTGTCCTCGCCGGGCACGATCATGCGCGCCGAGCCGTAGGCCGCGAGGCGCTCGGACGGGGCGATGAGCTTGGGCATGTTGGGCACGAGCAGCTGCGGGATGCCGTGGACCATGCCTGTCAGTGCCGTGCCGCCGCCCGCGTGGTGGACGAGCAGGTCACAGGTGGGGGCGAGGGTGTCGAAGGGCAGCCAGCCGACCTTGGCGCCGGTCGCCCCGGACAGCTCGGCGGCGACGTCCTCCGGTGCGCTGACAAGGAGTTCGGCGTCGAGGGGCTTGAGTTTGTCGACGAGCTGGACGAGGTAGTCGAAGAAGTAGCCGGGGGCGGTCTTGGTGCCCGCGGTGATGGCCACGCGGGGCTTGGAGCCCTTGGCGTACATCCAGGGCTCCAGCGTCCGCTGGACGTTGCAGGGGACCCAGCGCATGGACGTCCCCACGGGGGCCTGCGGGTCCCGCACGCTGGGCGGGCAGACGTCGATCCACAGGTCGGTGCCGGGGACGCGGTCGAGGCCGAGGGCGTCGAGCTCGGGGCGCATCTCGAGCTCGGCGGCCTCGTCGACGGCCAGGGGCTCGCCGGAGTCCCAGGAGTGGCGGACGTAGGGCACCCCGATCCGGGCCGCGAGGACGGCGGCCGAGTAGTGCAGGGTGCCACCGACGACCACGTCGGGGCGCCAGGCCTCGGCCAGTTCGAGCAGCGGCTCCTGGTAGCGGGCGGCCATCCGGCCGAAGGCGTGGCCGATGGAGCGCATCCGCACGTCGAAGTCGTCCGAGACCGGGAGGGGGTTGCCGTCGCGGTCGCAGTAGATGTGCTCGCGGATCGGGGTCTCCGACACACACACGCCGGCGAGCCCGGCTCCCGCGATCGCGTCCATCGTCTCCCTGTTGGAGGCGACCAGGACCTCGTGCCCGGCGTTGCGGGCCGCGGTCGCCAGGGGGGTGATCGCGAAGACGGTGGCCGGGCTGCCGCCGGTGACGAACAGGATGCGCATGGAGAAGGACCTCACTGGTGAATCAGGTGAAGGGAGGGAAGGATCGCGGGAGCGTCCTGGGGCGGCTCAGGCGCTGTGGCTCATCGCCCGCTCGGTGGTACCGCCCGTGGCCGGGGTGCGAGCCGCGCGGGGGCGGCTCCAGAGCCGTACGGCGGGCATCTCGATCAAGTGGTACATGGCCAGGGCCAGTCCGGTGCTGACGGCGAAGGCCAGGAGCGAGACGAGGACGCCCTCGGTCAGCGTCAGGGTGTGGTGGGCCTTGGCCAGTTGCTTGCCGATGAACGCGAGCACGATGCCGTGGACGAGGTAGAAGGCGAAGGACACCTCTCCGAGCCGGCGCATCGGCGCGGTGGCCAGCGGGGTGCCGGTGCCCTCGGTGTCGGAGACGGCGAGGGCGGCGATGAACAGGGCCAGCGGCACCACGGTCACGGCGGAGACGGTGAACAGCATCGGCGTGTACAGCCCGAGGACGTACGCCGCGACGGTGAGCAGCGCGGCCTTGCCCGCGCCGAAGCCGATCCAGCGTCCGGACAGGACGATCCGGGCCATCAGGATGCCGAGCACGAACTCGAGGAGCCGGGTGAGCGGGAAGATGTAGGTGAACCACATGCGGTCGGTGGACACGCCGTCCAGCCAGGTGCCCATGGGCGGGAAGGTCTGGCCCTGCGGGATCAGCTGGGCCGCGACGGGCACCAGCATGACGGCGGCGGCGAGGCCGCCCGCCCACCACCACAGCCGGGCGGGGCTGATGCGGCGGACCAGCGGGAGCAGCAGCGGGAGCAGCGCGTAGAAGAGCAGCTCGCAGGAGAGCGACCAGCTGGAGCCGTTGACGCTGAGGAAGACCATGGGGTCGGAGGACCAGGCCTGGAGCAGCAGGGCGTTGAGCACCGCGGTGCCCGCCGGGGTGGCCGCCGCGTACACGAACATGGCGAGGGCGAAGGTGACGAGGTGGTTCGGGAAGACCTTGACCAGGCGGCGCCGCAGGACACCGCCGTAGGTGTCCCCGGGGCGGGCGGACCAGGCCAGGACGAATCCGCTCAGCAGGAAGAAGAAGGACACACCGATGGTCCCGGCCGATTTGGTGGCCGACATCAGTCCGTCGCCCACCGCCGTGCCGGGCTTGAAGAATGCGCTGGTGGCGATGTGACAGAGGAATACCAGTCCGGCCGCCAGAAATCGCGCTCCGGTGAGGGAATCCAGGCGTCTTTCGCGCCGACGGCTCGCCGCGATCTCCATATTGTTTTCTCCAGTTTTGAATGCGACCCGCGTGCGCAGGAAATGTGGATGGTTCAGGACGCGCCGACGAGCGAGCGGACGTGGCGGCCGTAGCCGGAGCCGGTGGAATACCGCTCGGCCAGGGCGCTGAGCTGGCTCATGTCGATGTAGCCCATCTGGAATGCCGTTTCCTCGAGACAGGCGATCTGCATGCCCTGCTGCTTCTGGATGACCTGCACGTACTGGCCGGCTTCGAGGAGGCTGTCGTGGGTTCCGGCGTCGAGCCAGGCGACGCTCCTGTCCAGCCGGACGATGCGGCCGCGGCCTTCCTCGATGAGCAGCCGGTTGACGTCGGTGATCTCGAGTTCCCCGCGGGCCGAGGGGGTGATCCGCCCGGCGTGGGAGAGGGCGTCGTTGCTGTACATGTACAGGCCGGTGACGGCGATGTCGGAGGGCGGGACGGACGGCTTCTCGACGATGTCGACGAGGGTGCCGTCGGCGTCGATCGTGGCCACGCCGTAGCGCTCGGGGTCGGAGACCGGGCAGCCGAAGACCGTGCAGCCGTCGACCGAGGCGGCGGCCTCGCGCAACTGCTCGGGCAGACCCGGACCGTAGAAGATGTTGTCCCCGAGGATCAGGCAGACGTCCTCGTCACCGGCGAACTCGCGCCCGATGAGCAGGGCTTCGGCGATACCGCGGGGCTCGTCCTGGACGGCGTACTGAAGATCCAGGCCCAACTGGCTGCCGTCGCCCAGGAGGGAGCGGAAGGAGTCGAGGTACAGCTCGTTGCTGATGATCAGGATCTCCCGCACGCCGGCGAGCATCAGCGCCGACAGGGGGTAGTAGATCAGGGGCTTGTCGTAGACCGGCAGCAGTTGCTTGTTGCTGATGGAGGTGAGTGGCAGCAGCCGGGTGCCGGAGCCGGCGGCCAGGAGTATTCCGCGCATTGCGATGGGCTTCCTTAGTTAGGGGCGGCCGGCGGACGTGTCCGCCGGCCCGCGGAAGCGCTCCCTCGGGCCGGCGTGTCCGGGACCGTCAGAGCGCTTCCGCCCGGACCGGGGGAGCGCAACGGCATGCCCGCGCGGTGCGGCCCGACGAGGCCCGCGCCACCGGTGGCCGGGACCCGTGGGTACCGGCCGGACACCCCTCGCTCGGCGCGCCCTTTCGCATGCAATCCCCCCGTGGGACTGGAATGGAGACCATAACCATGTGTGCGCCTCAACCTAATTTTCACGAGTGGCGTCGTACAGCACGGCCCCCGCGCCGACGGCGACATTGCCAAGTTTCCGGTGCCGCTCGCGGCGACACTGGCAAGTCCGGGACAGCCGCGCCGACTTTGCCGGGTGGCAACGCAAGTTCCGGGGTTTATGGCGCGCTTGACGATCGGCCGGGCGCTGCATAGATTGCGTGCCCATTGCTGGTCGTCCGGGCGACGTGCCGCCGTGCGAACTCCGCGCCGGGGCCGCCTTCGCCCGTCATGCGCCCGGTTCAGCCGTCATGCGCCCGAATTCATGGCCGATTCACCGGAAATTTTCCGAGTTCGCCGCCCGAAAAGGCATCACCGGATCACCGCGGCCGGCGGCACCCGCCGCGTGCCTCACGCGGACCCGAGCGGAAGGACTTCACACGTGCCGCACACCGACCGAGGACTGGTCCGACGGCTGCAACTGCAGCAGGGCCTCATATGGCTCGCGGCCGCGCAAGGCGACGCCTACGCGGCCCTGTTGCGAGGACTGGACACCGACCGCACCGTCCACTGGAACACGCTGGCGCGGCAGCCGCTGCACCGCAGCGCGACCGGTGACCTGGTCACCGCACGCCACGCCGTGGTGCGCGCCGCCCAGGAGGAGACGGCTCTGCGCGACCAGCACCTGATCGACGGGTTCGAGGGGGGCGACGGGGCCGACGGCCCTGCCCGTCCCGCGCCCGGCGCCGGGGCACAGGCCGCGCTGCACGCCCCGCAGGCCTGGGAACAGGCCCTGGCCGCGGTGACCGGCGAGGCGGACATCGCCGCCCTCGCACGGGACACGGCCGTCGGCGTGCTGGCCCGGTCGTGGGGCCTGGACCGGGCGGCGGAGGACGACCTGCACGCGGCCGTCGTACGGACCGCCGGAGTTCTGGACGCCCCCTTCTACCCGCAGAACCCCGCCCGCACCCGCGAGATCGCGGACGGCCTCGCCGCCCTGCGCCGCCTGCTGCCCCACGACGCGCGCACCGACGACGACGTGGTCACCGTGGTGGCCGGAGTGGCGGTGGCGACCGGGCTGGTCGCCGAGGCCGTCGACCGGTGCGCCGCGGCGGCCGGGCACGGCTCCGACGAGGTCTGGGAGCGCCTGGCCGCGGAGCCGGACCGGGCCGGGCGAGTGGTGCGCGAGACGCTGCGCCTGGCCTCGCCCCTTCAACTACACGCCGTCGTCGCCGTCGCACCGTGCGAGCTGGCCGGGCAGCGGATCGGGGCCGGCGAGCGGGTGGTGCTGGCCCTGGGCGCCGCCAACCGCGACCCCGAAGTGTTCCCGGATCCCGGCCGGTTCGACCCCGACCGCCCCGCCGAGCAGGCCGTCCTGGTGCCCGGCCCCGCACGGTCGCGCGTGCTGCCCTTCGCCGAGGCCTGTGCCCGGGAGGGCCTGCGCCGGCTGGCCCCGCTGCGTCCCCGCCCGGTCGCGGCGCCGGTGCGCCGCGCCGCCGCCCCCGTGTCCCGATCGCCGATCGCCTGCCCTGTGGCCACGATCTGAGCCTGGAAGAGCGAAAACGTGAAGATCCTCATTGCCAGCATGCCGCACCCGACACACTTCCAGCCGATGCTGCCGCTCGCCTGGGCGCTGCGCGCGGCCGGTCACGAGGTGCGCGTCGCCGGGCACCCTGATCTCGAGGACACGGCCACCGGCGGCGGTCTGACCTTCGTGCCGGTGGGCAGGCCCGCCTGGTACGGCGACGATGTCCACGAACCCGGGCTGTACGCACGGCTGATGGGCAACGGCGCGTCCGACTGGCTGGGCGCCTTCGACTGGCCCCGCACCGACCCCGCGGCCTGGAGCTGGGAGGGGCTGCTGGGGATGGAGAAAATTCTCGTCTCCGCGCTGTACGGCGGCATCAACCACGACCCGATGATCGACGAGTTGGTGGCCTATGCCCGCCACTGGCAGCCCGACCTCGTGATCTGGGAGCAGCTCACCGTCGCCGGCGCCGTGGCGGCCGAGCTCCTCGGCGTGCCCCACGCGCGGTTCGTCTACGGCCTGGACTTCATCGGCCGGGCCCGCCAGGAGTTCGTCCGCCTGCGCGACCGGCAGCACCCCGCGCACCGCGAGGACCCCACGCGCGAATGGCTCGATGAGGTCATGCGCCGGCACGGCGGCGGCTGGACCGAGCGGCTGCGCACGGGCACGTTCACCCTCGACACCTCGGTGCCCAGCACCCGGCTCGACGTCGACGGGCGGACCGTCAGCCTGCGCTACATCCCCTACAACGGCCCCTCCGTGGTGCCCGGCTGGCTGCGGGAGCCGGCCGGCCGCAGGCGCGTCTGCCTCACGCTCGGGCTGTCCAACGAGATCGAGGACACGACGATGACCGTCGGCGAGATCCTCGAAGGGCTGGCCGGCCTCGACGCGGAAGTGGTGGCCACGCTCGGCGCCGACCAGGCGGCCGCGGTCGGCCGGCTCCCGGACAACGTCCGCCTGGTCGACTTCGTGCCCCTGCACGACCTGCTGCCGACCTGCTCCGCGATCGTGCACCTCGGCGGCCTCGGTTCGCGCCTGACCGCCGCCTACCACGGTGTGCCGCAACTGGTGCTCGGCAACGGCTACGACACGATGATCCTCGCCCGGCGGCAGGAGGAGCTGGGTGCCGGGCTGTGCCTGCCGGCCGACAGCGCCACCCCCGGCGCCATCCGCGAGCGCGTCGTCCGGCTGCTGGACGATCCCGCCCTGGCCGCGGGCGCCGCCCGGATGCGCGACGAGCTGCGCGCCCAGCCGTCCCCCGCCGATGTGGTCGCGACACTGGAACGTGTGGTCGACGGGCACGCGGGGGCGGTGGTCTGATGCGGACGTCCCCCCCGGCCGGAGCCGGGTCCCCGGCCGCCTCGCTCGCCGGACGCCTGGCACGCTCCGCGGCGGCCCGCACCGGCGTGACGGACCTCTCCGACTACCACCACTGGTTCGCCTCGTGCGCCGAGCGGTCGTCCACCGACGTCGAGCCCGTCGCGCTGGCGGACCTCGTCGGCTGGCGGCACGAGCCGGGCACCGGCAACCTCGTGCACGACAGCGGGCGCTTCTTCTCCGTCGAGGGCATCGAGGTCGACCGGCCCGGCACGGCCGTACCGCACTGGACCCAGCCGGTCATCAACCAGCCGGAGACCGGCATCCTCGGCATCCTGATGTCCGAGTTCGACGGCGTCCCGCACTTCCTGATGCAGGCGAAGGTGGAGCCGGGCAACTGCAACGGGCTCCAGCTCTCGCCGACCGTGCAGGCCACCCGCAGCAACTACACCAGCGCCCACCGGGGCCGCCCGGTGCCCTACGTGGACTACTTCCGCGACACCACCCGGCACACGGTGATCGCCGACACGCGCCAGTCGGAACAGGGCGCCTGGTTCTACCGCAAGGCCAACCGCAACATGATCGTCGAGGTGCGGGAGCCGGTCGAGGTGCGCGACGGGTTCCGTTGGCTGACACTGGGTCAGATACATGAGCTGCTCCGGCTCGACGACATGGTCAACATGGACTCCCGTGCCGTGCTGGCCTGCCTGCCCTTCACCGGCCCGGGGACACAGGCCCTGGCCCCTGCCGGGGACGCGTTCCACTCCGCGCTGCTCGCCTCGTGCTCCGCCGGGGAGCACGAGAGCAGGCACACCCGGGCCGAGATCCTGCGCGCGATCACCGAGGCCCGCAGCACCACCGACATCCGCGTCCGCCCGATACCGCTGGACCGGGTCACCGGCTGGCACGCCGCCGACGGCCGCATCCGCCACGAGAGCGGGCTCTTCTTCGACGTCATGGGTGTACGTGTCCGCGCGCGGGGCCGGGAGGTCGACCAGTGGACCCAGCCCCTGATCGCCGCCGAGCGCCCCGGGGTGATCGCGTTCCTGGCCCGTCCGATCGACGGTGTCCTGCACGTCCTGGTGCGCACCAAGGCGGAGCCGGGCTTCGCCGACGTGATCGAGCTGGCCCCGACCGTCCAGTGCAGCCCCGCGAACTACGCGGCGCTGCCCACCGAGGCCCGCCCGCCCTTCCTCGACGAGGTCCTGGACGCGGACCCCGGGCGGATCCGGTTCGACACCGTCCTGTCGGAGGAGGGCGGCCGTTTCTACCGCACGCGCAACCGCTACATGGTCGTCGAGACGGCCGAGGACTGGTCCGGCGAGCACCCGGACTTCCGCTGGATGACAGTCCGTCAGCTCACCGGGCTGCTCGGGCACAGCTACTACCTCGA
Organism: Streptomyces sp. NPDC002537; assembly: GCF_053594975.1. Taxonomy (NCBI): domain Bacteria; kingdom Bacillati; phylum Actinomycetota; class Actinomycetes; order Kitasatosporales; family Streptomycetaceae; genus Streptomyces; species Streptomyces sp. NPDC002537. The sequence continues at coordinate 41,817 of NZ_JBSFWT010000049.1, read as the reverse complement.
CGTGGAAGCCCGCAGCCTGCTCACCTGTCTGCGGAGCCTGGTGACACCTCCCGACGGGGACACCGCTTCTTGACACGGCACGGCCTGACGCGGCGTCGCGTAAGGACGAGCACCCCGCACCGGCCCGGTGCGGGGTGCCGCCGGTGCTTCAGCGCAATCCCCACAGGTACAGGCCCGGCTGGGGGCTGACGGTCCGCAGGTAGGCACCCCAGGCGCCGAGGGTCGGGGAGGCGGCCAGCACGTCGGGATCCACGAGCAGGGCGTTGTCGCGCCACTGGTCGACCAGGCGGCCGAGTTCCCGGTCGCCGAGTCCGATGCCGAAGAGGTCGGCGTCCGCGGGAATGGCGTCCGGGCTCATGCCCAGGACCGCCGCGACGTCCTCCCGGAAATCCCGGATCGCCAGCGCCGCCTTCACCATCGGCTGCTTGTCCATATTCATCTGCCGTCCCCTCCGTGGGTGGTTCGAATGCCATGTGCGGGACCACCGGGAAAGAATGGGTGTGCCCTCTCCTGGAATCCCTGCGGGAGAGCTCCCTGGTGCGATGGGATTTCCCTCCGGCAACTCGCCGTCGAACTCCCAAAAAAAGGGGGCGACCCCGCTCCGGCGATGACGGGGGATTGACGCCGGAGCGGGGTAGTTTTTCGAGGGGTCGGCGGGAGCCGCCGAATTTTTCCCCAGGCGACTTCTCCGCTGCGATCCTGCCAGAGGCCGGAATACCGGCCGCGGCCTTTCGGTGTCCGGTCGTGGACGTGGCCACGGGCGGACACTTCCGGAGGAGCTGGAGAAATCGGCTTCACGCGTAGGCTCGGCCCGACGCGGGACGGTCCGGGGCCGTCACGCGTCGGACAGCACCCGGCCCAGGAAGGCCGTCAGCTTGTCGCGCGTCCGCTCGGCCTTCTCCTCGACCGTGAGGGACTCCTCGAAGCGGCCGCCCGCCTCGTAGTCCTTCTTCCCGCGGATATAGAGGGAGCAGGCGAGGTCGGTGCAGACATAAAGGCCGACCGAGTTGTCCTGGCGACCGGCCTTTCCGGCCTTCCGGGCGGTCATGAGGGAAACGCCGTTTCCGGAGTGCGTGGTCAGGCACAGGGAGCACATGCTGCGGTGCAGGTGCCCACGGAGCTGGGAAGAGAAACGGAACGCAATGCCTATGAGCCGTCCGTCGTGTTCGGTGACCAGATAGCTGCGGTCGGGTGCCGCGGGGTCACGCCATCCCAGGAAGTCGAGGTCGTCCCAGGGCTGTTCTTCCAGGTTCCGCGGCACCGTCAGGCGCTTGGCTTCGCCCTTGGAGCAATTGATGAACGATTCGCGGATTTCCTGCTCACTGACTGCCTTCATGATGTGCACGCTAACAGCAACTATGCATACTAGGCAAGCACCTAGGCAGGCTAGGTTGCGCATGGAGGTGAGCAGATGAGAGCCGGCCTGACGGCTGACCGCCTGGCCGAGGCGGCCGCGGACCTGGCGGACGACATCGGGTTCCGGAACGTCACCGTGTCCGCGGTGGCACGGGGTTTCGGGGTCGCCGACGCGAGCGTGTACTCCCATGTGAAGAACGTGGGGGAACTGCGCACCCGGGTGGCCCGGCTCGCCGCGTCCGACCTGGCCGACCACGTCACGGCGGCGGTCGACGGAAGGGTCCGGGGCACCGCTCTGGCCGCCTTCGCCTACGCCTACCGGGAGTTCGCCCTCGCGCACCCCGGCCGCTACGAGGCCGCCCAGGTGCGGCTCGCGCCCGACGTGGCCGCCGGCTCCGCGGGCCATCACCGCCTCGTGGAGGTCACCTACGCGCTGCTCCGCGCCCGCGGCCTGACCGAACCGGACCTCACGGACGCCGTGCGGTTCCTGCGCAGCGCCTTCCACGGCTTCGTCACCCTGGAGGCCGGCCGGGGGTTCGGGCACGCGCGCGGCGTCCAGGCGTCATGGGAGCGGACGGTCGCCGCCCTGGTCGACGTGATGGAGCACTGGGCGGCCGCCGACGGCGGGCCCCGCCCTTCGGCACGGATGACACAGGAAGAGGGAAGTGATGCCTGAACCGACACCGCCCAGCCCCCGGCACACCTCCGCGGCGGAGCGCGCCCCGCTCCCCGAGGTGCCCGACCGCTCGCTGCCGGGCATCGCCCTGGTCCTCGCGCTGGGGGCGTTCGCCGCGCTCCTGGACTCCACCGTCGTCGGCGTCGCGGTCGACACGCTCGCCACGAGCTTCTCCGCCGGCCTGTCGGCCACGCAGTGGGTCTGCACCGCCTACCTCCTCGCCCTGGCCGCGGTCACCCCGGTCGCGGGCCGGTGCGCGCGGCGGTTCGGCGCGCGGAACGTGTGGATCGCCGCGCTGTGCGTCTTCCTCGCCGGAACGCTCCTGTGCGGGCTGACCCGGTTCTCCCTGGGCGCCTTGATCGCCTTTCGTGTGCTCCAGGGCATCGGCGGCGGCATGCTCTTCCCGCTGATGCGGATCATCGTCGCCGAAGTGGCGGGCCGCGAACGGCTGGGCCGGATGATGGCCCTCGTCTCCGTCCCCGCCCAGGCGGCGCCGGTCCTCGGCCCCGTCGCGGGCGGTGCCGTCGCCCAGCATCTGTCCTGGCACTGGGTCTTCCTCCTGAACGTTCCCGTCCTGGTGGCGGCGATCGCGCTGTCCGCCGCCCTCCTCCCCCGCCGCCGCGGGAGCGTACGGACCGGCGCCATGACGTCCGGCCTCCTGCGCGACCGCGCGTTCACCATGTCCTCGGCCCTGTCCTTCCTCAACAACGTGGGGCTCTTCGCCGCCGTCCTGCTCGTCCCGCTGTTCTTCCAGCAGGTGACGGGCGCCGGGGCGCTGCACGCCGGGCTCGTCCTGGCGTGCCAGGGGCTGGGGATGTCGGCCGCGGTGCTGTTCTTCGGCCGGTTCGCCGGAACCCGGCGCGATCCGCGGACCGTGGTGGCGACCGGGCTCGCGCTCGTCGCGGCGGGCACCGTTCCGTTCGCCCTGGCCGGGCCGGGCGCGTCGGTTCCGCTGCTGGCCGCGGCGCTGTTCGTGCGCGGGATCGGGACGGCCTTCGCCATCGCGCCCACGACGACGACGCTCTACCGCACGCTGCCGGGTTCGAAGTTCGCGGGAGCGACCACGGCCAACGCCATGGTGCAGCAGGTCGGTTCGGCCGCCGGTGTCGCCGTGACCGCGGTGCTGCTGCAGTGCTTCACCGGCGCGAGCGGGGTCACCGACGGGTTCCGCTGGGCGTTCGGGGCGGTGCTGGCGTTCGCCGCCCTCGCCGTCGTACCCGCGCTGTTCCTGCCCGCCGAGGACGTCAGACGCGCCTGACACCCCGCGGGGCGCCCGGGGCCGGGCTATCCGAAGACCCGCTCGGCCGTGGTCACCACGGCGCAGCGCCTGGCCGCGTACTCCACGGCCTGCCGGTGCTCGGCCTCGGAGAAGTCGGCGACCGCGTCGGCGACCAGGAAGGTCTCGATGTCGTGGGTGAACGCCTCGACGGCGCTCATCAGGACGCCGACGTGGGCGTAGACCCCGCAGATGACGAGCTGGTCACGGCTGCCCATGTGCATGCGTTCCAGCAGGTCGGTCCTGAAGAAGGCGCTGTAACGCCACTTGGTGAGCATCCAGTCGCCGGTGGCGGGGGCGAGCTCGGGGACGATCTCCCGGTCGGCGGGGTCGACGCGCATGCCCGGTCCCCAGAAGTCCTTGAGCAGGCCGCGCTGTTCGGGGGTCATGCTGCCGGGCTGCGCCGTGTAGGCCACGGGCACGCCGAGGGCCGCGGCCCGGTCACGCAGGAGCGCGGTGTTGCGGACGAGTTCCTCGCGCAGGGGCCCGGGCAGGAAGCCGAGGAAGTAGCGCTGCATGTCGTGGACGAGCAGGACCGCACGGTCCGGGTCGGCGGTCCAGGTGGCCGTGTTGGCAGGCAGGTCACCGGCGACGGGCATGGGGTAGGGCTGGATCGGCGGTATGCCGGACATGGTGATCCTCTCGAGGGGTGGTGCCGGAAGGGCGGTCGCGTCAGGCGGCGTCAGGCAGCGCGGGCCAGGGGTACGGGCCGGCGGCGGAGAGCCGGCAGTGCGCGTAGGCGGCGGACACCAGGGTCATGTGGTGGTGCCATCCGGGGTAGGAGCGCCCTTCGAAGTCGGCCAGGCCGAAGTCGCTCTCCAGGTGCCGGACGGTGTCGTTGGCCTGGGCGTGCAGCCGGGTGAGGGCGAGCAGTTCGTCGGTGCGCCGGTGGAGCATGTTGGTGAGCCACAGCTGGGACGCGCGGCGTCCGGTGGCGGGCCGGATGGCCAGGAGACGGTAGGTGCGGTGGGCCGCCGGACGGTCGGCGGGCCCGTGCGGGAGGCGGACCAGGGTCGTCACCGCGGAGGTGCCGGTCTGGCCGGGCCCGGTGGGCGGGAAGTTCTCGATGCGGACCTGGTTCCCGGGGTGGCCGAGGACGGACCGGGCCTCCAGGGGATCGGCCCCGTCGCCGCCGTGGTGGTGCTGGAGCCTGAGATGGCCGCCGGGCAGGACCGCCAGGCTGGGGCGTACGGCCACCACGAAGTCGTGGCCGCGCAGGCTCAAGCCCTGGACCAGTGCGCCGGCGTCGGTGTGGGCGCTGGCGTCGGCGACGACCGGCGCCGCGGGGAGCAGGGTGCGGGCGGTGAGGCCGTCCACCAGGTCGAGCGACTGTTCCTCGATGCCCTGGTAGCGGACCTCGGAGGGGATGCGGGCGCGCTGGCGGCGCTCGGGGTCCTTGGCCCAGGTGCCGGGGAGGTGGAGGTGCCAGTCGACGGGGACGGCCTGGGCGTCGGTGGCCAGGAAGGCGCCCACGGCGGCCTGGCAGTTGATGGAGCGTCCGGTGGCCGGGGCGAAGCGGCGGTGGACGCCGCAGGAGTGTTCGCCGCGCTTGCGCAGGAAGGATTCGGCGAGCACCCAGGCGCGCGGCACGGCGCGTTCCTCGGTCCAGCGCGTGAGTTCCTCGCGCACCGGCGCCCAGTCCCAGGGGCTGGCGTTGACGAACTGGTGCAGGGACTGGGAGGCCGTGGGCGAGTCGGACACCGTGGTGGCGAGCCGGCGCACGGTCTTCTTCCCCGGCGTGCTGAGCAGCCCCTTGAGGTAGGCGTCGGCCCACCGGCGCTGGTCGGTGCGGTGCAGGCTGCCGAAGACCGTCTCGGCGAACACGGAGACGGACGCCCATGGGTGAGCCGAGCCGTACGCGTACATGTAGTCGTGGTTCCTTCCCATGCCAGGTCAGCGGACCCGTGCCGGGTCAGCAGAAGATGATCACGAGAAAAGAATAGCGAACGACCTCTTTTTTTTCAGGAGGGGGTGCGGCACTTCGTGCAACTTCACCAAGTCCCCTCCCCTTCGGGGCCGCGGAGGCCCGATCTCCTGCGAGGCTGGCACCCAAAAGCGGCATCTTAGGCAACTCGGCATTGTCGCGGCGGCGAGGAGCCCTCAGGCTGAGCACATGACTGTCGGCGTCCTTGCCGACCGGGGGAAGCGAACGGCACTGCGCACGGCACGAGTTGGCCTGCGCGGCGACATCGGAGAGAGCATGGTGAAGCAGGAGAGGGCCGCACGGACGCGCGGCGCCCTCGTGCAGGCGGCCGCCTCGGAGTTCTACCTCGCGGGATTCGCGGGCACTTCCCTGAAACAGGTCAGCAGGACCGCCGGCATTTCGATGGGGGCCGTGACCTTTCACTTCGCCACGAAGGCCGACCTCGCCGAAGCCGTCGTGACGGAGGGCCGCTCGGCGGTCCGCGCGGCGCTGGACGCCGTGGCCGCCCGCCCGGCACCGGCACTGTCGCGCCTCGTCGGCGTCACCGTCGAGCTCGCCCGCCTGCTCCAGGACGACGTGACGACCCGGTCCGCCGCCCACCTGGCGCGGGAGTGGCCGCACTCCGAGGACTGGCCCTCTCTCTGGCAGCCGGTGGTGGAGCGCCTGGCCCGGGAGGCCTACGACAAGGGGGAGTTGCGCGCCTCGGCGCATCCCGAGGGTGTCGCCGTGTTCGTCGGGCACCTGCTGTGGGGGGTCGAGGCATCCTTGCGCCACCAAGGGCCGGGCGGCGCGGTGGCCGAGCTGGGCGACATCTGGCGGCTCGCCCTCGACGGCCTGGCGGAACCGCGCTCCGGGGCCACGGACCGCATGTTTCCCGAGTAAACGCCCGTTTACCCCCCTTGGTTCACGATCGTCCGGTACCAGTCGGCCGCCTCGGCGATGCGCCCCAGCGGGCCGGGCCCCGGTGAGCACCGGGCGAGCCTCCACACCTCGTCGCTGCGGTACCAGTGGTCCTGGGCCAGCAGGGCGAACTGGCGGGCGCTGATCCCACAGGGCGTCTCCTCCAGGCGCCGCAGGCACTCCTCCCAGGCGAGGTCCTCGTCCACCGCCTTGAGGATGCGGTGTTCCGCCAGGGCCGCCATCAGGTCGCCGTTGCGCAGGGGCTCCGGGTGACTGGCGTGATAGACGGTGGCGGCCCGGATGCCGCCGGTCGGCCGGCAGGCGAGCGAAGAGAGCAGCCGGGCGAGGTCGGCGACGGCCACCACGGACAGCAGGCCCCTGCCCCCGTCCCAGCGGGCGGGGACGCGGTCGAGCAGGCCGGCGAGGGCGGGCACCACCCAGCGGTCGCCCGCTCCGACGACCAGCCCCGGCCGCAGCACCGTGGCCCCCGCCGCCAGCGCGTACCGCTCGGCGGCGAGCCGGGTGCGGCTCGCCGCCGAGACCGGCGCGGGGGTGAGCTCGCCGACGCCGACGCCGCGGTGCGGTCCCGGCCCGTAGACGGCGGCCGTCGACAGGTGGACCACCCGCGTGGTTCCGGCCCGGACGGCGTCGGCCATCAGCGCCCGCGTCCCGCGGACGTTGACCGTCTCGCACCAGGACTCGTCGGAGCTGATCGCGGAGGCCAGGTGCACCAGGACGTCGGCACCCTCGCAGACGCCGCGCAGCGAGCCGGGCTCCGCCAGGTCGGCGTCGGCCCATGACTCGTGCGGCAGGAGTCCGCCGGCCGGTGGCCGACGCCCCACTACGCGGACGTGCACGCGGTCCTCGCCCCCGGCCGGCCGCCGCAGCTCACGCAGGACGGCCGAGCCGATGAAGCCGGTCGCTCCGGTCAGCGCGACAGTCAGCGGCCTCATGAGGCGTCGAGGCCGCACAGCTCCGGCCGGGCGCGCAGCTGGGCCAGTGTGCGGGGCGCCGCGATGGACGGCAGCAGATAACTCCACAGCGCCGCGACCCGCTGGGGGAGGTCGGCGCGGCCCGTGGCGATGTTGGAGTACAGCTGAGTACCGCTGTAGGCCCCCACCAGGACCTGGGCGAACTCCTCCTCGTCCACGTCGGGGAGCAGCTCCCCCCGGGCACGGGCCGCCAGCAGCAGTCCGTGGAACTGCTCGGCCCACGCCTGGTAGGCGGTGTCGTCCTGGAGCCCGAACTCCCCCTGCTCGACGGCCAGCCGGACGCCCGCCCGGAAGAGAGGATTGCGCTGCAGTTCCCCGGCCACGTAGAAGGTGACGTCGATCAGGCGCTGCAGACCGTCCTCACCCGGCGGGAGCTCGACGTACTCCTGTTGAGCGAGCATCACCGCCTGGGCCAGGGCCTGCTTGGACTTGAAGTGGAAGTACATCCCGCCCTGGGTGACCCCGGCCCGCTGCATGATCATGCTGATGCTGGCGCCGTGGAACCCCAGCTCGTCGAACATCTCGGCGGCCGCGCGGATGATGGCCTCCCGCGTCCTGACCGCCCGTTCCTGTTTCAGTTCCGTCATGGATCACACTCTCCACCCTCGACAAACAAAACGAACAACCTTTATTTTACAGGTGGCCCGTGAAGATCGATTTATTCGAGACTTCACACACGGCGCCGCACGTCGCACCAAGCACGCCCAAGGGGGAAAAGGCATGCTCACCACCACTCAGCCCGTCGCACCGGTTCACCACACGGTCGCCACGCTGCCCAGGCTCACCACCACCGTCGCCAGGGAGTACGTCCACCGCGCCGCCCTGTCCGAGGTCTTCCTCAGCGGCTGGCAACGGACCGGCACCGACGCCTTCACCGTCACCGCCCAGTGGCCCCGCAGCCACAGCTTCTACAGCACCGGCCGGAACCTGTACGACCCGCTTCTGCTCAGCGAGACCGTCCGCCAGACGTTCCCGCTCCTGATGCACGCCGCCTACGGCGTCCCCTTCGGCCACCAGCTGAGCTGGTCCCACTTCGACTTCTCCGTCAACCCGCGGGCGATGCGCGTCGAGATCAACCCGGCCGAACTCGAACTGAGGGTGCGCTGCAGCGACATCGTCTACCGCCGTTCGCTGCCGACGTCCCTCTCCCTCACCGCCGAGATCATCCGTGACGGCTCCCTGCTCGCCGTCGCGAGCACGCGCTTCGGCTGCATCACACCCGCCGTCTACCGGCGGCTGCGGGCCGGCCACTCCGATGTCACCGAAGTGTTCACGCACGCCCCCGAGCCCGTACGCCCCCTCGCCCCGCGGACCGTGGGGCGGGAGAGCACCCGGGACGTCGTCCTCGCACCGCCGGTGCGCAGGGGCCGCTGGCAGCTGCGGGTCGACACGATGCATCCCATCCTCTTCGACCACGCCGTCGACCACGTGCCCGGAATGCTCCTCATGGAGGCGGCACGGCAGGCCACCCACGCCCTCGAACCCTCGGCGGACCTGCTGTTCCCCCTGTCGATGGACTCGACGTTCCACCACTACGTCGAGTTCGACAGCCCCTGCTGGATCGTGGCGGAGCGCCTCGCCCCGCGCGCCGGGGTCCCCGACGAGACCTTCCGCGTCACCGCCCTCCAGAACGACGAGACGGCCTTCACGGCGGACATCACCACGACGCGGATCAGCTGACCGCCCGCGTCACGCACCCCCTGTCCACCGCTCTCCCGGAAGACTGACCCGTACATGCGTTTGCTGCTCATCCGACATGGCCAGACCTCGTCCAACGTCAAGCACCTGCTGGACACGGCCGAACCGGGTCCCGGGCTGACGCCTCTGGGACAACAACAGGCAGCGGCCCTCCCCGCGACGCTGGCGGCGGAACGGATCGACGCCCTGTACGCGTCGACCCTGATCCGTACGCGGCGGACCGCCGCGCCACTGGCCGCCGCGACCGGCCTGGACGTTCACATCCGCGCCGGCATACGGGAGGTGTCCGCCGGCGATCTGGAGATGCGGGGGGACGACGAGGCGATCCGGATCTACCTGGCCACGACAACCTCCTGGGCCGAGGGGGACATCCGGCGCCGGATGCCGGGCGGGGAGAACGGCGTGGAGGCGCTGCGGCGTTTCGACGACGTCGTCGCGGAGGCCGCGGCCACCGGCGCCGGAACCGTGGCCATGGTGAGCCATGGCGCGGCCGTCCATACCTGGACGGCGGCCCGGACGGAGAACATCGACGCCGGGTTCATGTCCGCTCATGTCCTGGGCAATACCGGGGTCGTCGCTCTCTCCGGCGCTCCCGGGGACGGCTGGCGGGCCGAGACCTGGGACGGCCGGGCCGTCGGCTGAGCGCTCCGCCGGAAATGCGGTCGGCTCAATTCCTGGCCGTACCACCGGTGACGTGGAAGACGGAACCGTCATCCACGGACAACAGGGCGCCGCACACGAGGAGTTGACCCGGCAGATTTCTCCGCTGCCGGAGAAGAACACCGGCGGGCAGATCCATTGAATTCTCTGTCGGCACATTGACCGCTTTACCATCCGGGGCTAACGTCGGAGACGCCGAAGTGCCAAAGCCGGAACGAACCTCCGAGTACGCCTGGGCGCACTCGAATTGGCCGCGAGCGGCCATGACCGCCGTCGGACGGTAAAGGGCCTACAGGGCTTTGATCCTGTCTGGCAGGGTCGTTGCCGTGGCCGTAGAAATCACCTTTCCCGCATGCGCCCCGGTGACCGGGGCCTCGGCGTCCCCCGTTCCGGTACCGGACTTCACCGAGGACGCCGACGTCGCCATCGTCGGCAGCGGCCCCACCGGCGCGGCGTACGCGCGTCTGATCACCGAGGCGCTGCCGTCCGCGAAGGTCCTGATGCTCGAGGCCGGTCCCGCCGTGACGGAGCCGCGCGGCGGGCACGTGGCCAACATCGTCGACCCGGACGAGCGCGAGCGGGCCAGGATCGCGTCGCAGGGACCGAACCAGTACCGCTACGGGCTCGCGGCGGCGTCGGCCGTCGCGCACAACGAGGCCGCCGAGGAGCGCGGACGGGCACTGATCACGCGTCCCGGGCTCTTCCCGGTCGGCTCGGGCGACCTCGGCGGGGACGGTTTCCCCGCGGCCCAGGAGTCGTGCAACGTCGGCGGCATGGGCTCCCACTGGTTCGGGGCGAGCCCGCGCCCGGGAGACGCCGAGCGGATCGGCTTCCTCGCCCCGGACGTCCTCGAAGAGGCCTACACGGCCGCCGAGCGACTGCTCAAGGTGTCGAGCACACAGTTCACCGACTCCGCCTTCGCCGCCCACGTGGAGCGGGTGCTCGGCGAGGAGCTCGACGAGGGGCGCGGCCCCCGGCGACGGGTGCAGGCCATGCCGATGGCGGTCGAGCGCACCGCTTCGGGTGTGCGGCGGTGCGGGACGGACGTCGTCCTCGGCCCGTTGCTGTCCGGCCGCCACCCGGACTTCGAACTGCGCGCGGAGACCGTCTGCGAGAGGGTCCTCGTCACGGACGGCCGCGCGGTCGGCGTGCGTGTCCGCGACCGCGCCACCGGCACCGTGACCGACGTCCGCGCCCCGTACGTCGTGGTGGCGGCCGACCCGCTGCGCACCCCGCAGCTCCTGTTCGCCTCCGGTGTGCGCCCCGAGGCCCTCGGTCGCTACCTCAACGAACACCCCCAGGTCTCGATCATGGCCGAGGTGGACTTCACGGAGCCCGGCGCCGGGGACGGGGACGGCACCGGCCGGGCGCCGGTGATGTCCGACTCGACGGTCTCCACCATGCCCGCGAGCGGGGTGACCTGGATTCCCTACGAGGGCGAGCGCTTCCCGTTCCACGGCATGCTGACCCGGATCGACCCGGCCACCGTGGCCCGGGGCGCGGGGCGCGGCGAGACGGACAGGCCCCTGCTCTCGGTGCACTTCTTCACCTCGCAGGAGCCGCGGTTCGACAACCGGCTGGAGTTCAGCGAGACGGACACGGACTGGCTCGGACTGCCGGCCATGACGATCCATCACACGCTGAGCGCGCAGGACCGCGAGACGCTCGCCTACGCGCAGGCCGAGGTGGTCCGCCTGAGCAAGGTCCTGGGCCGCCCGGTGGCGGGCGAGACCCCGTGGGTCCTGCCCTCGGGCAGCTCACTGCACTACCAGGGGACCGTGCGCATGGGCGCCGTCGACGACGGCACCAGTGTCTGCGGCCCGGACTGCCGGGTGTGGGGCGTCGAGAACCTCTACGTGGCCGGCAACGGCGTCATCCCGACGCGTACGGCCTGCAACCCCACCCTCACCAGCGTCGCGCTCTCGGTCATCGGGGCGCGGGACATCGTGCGACGACTGCGGCCGGAGCGCACCGGGGCCGCACCGGCCGACGCGCCCGCGCCGCGCGAAGGGACGGCCAAGTGATCCACGACCGACTGGGCCGCACCGGACTGCGCGTCAGCAGGCTGGCCCTCGGCACCGTGAACTTCGGCGGCCGGGTGGAGGAGCCGGAGGCCCACCGCCTCATGGACCACGCCCTGGACCGGGGCATCAACCTCGTGGACACGGCCAACACCTACGGCTGGCGCGTCCACAAGGGCCACACCGAGGAAGTCATCGGCCGGTGGCTCGCCAGGAGCCCCTCCCGCCGGGACGGCGTCGTGCTCGCCACCAAGGTCGGCGACCCGATGAGCGACGGCCTGAACGACCGGGGACTCTCCGCGCGGAACATCGTCGCCGCCTGCGAGGCGTCGCTGAAGCGGCTGGGCACGGACTGGATCGACCTCTACCAGATGCACCACATCGACAGGTCCGTCGGCTGGGACGAGGTCTGGCAGGCGATGGACCTGCTCGTCGCCCAGGGCAAGGTGCGCTACGTCGGCTCGTCCAACTTCGCCGGCTGGGACATCGCCTCCGCCCAGGAGGCCGCCCGGCGCAGGAACGGCCTGGGCCTGGTGTCCGAACAGTGCGTCTACAACCTCGTCACCCGGCAGCCCGAGCTGGAGGTCATCCCCGCGGCCCGGGCCTACGGACTGGGCGTGTTCGTCTGGTCGCCCCTGCACGGCGGCCTGCTCAGCGGCGTCCTGCGCAAGCTGCGCGAGAACGACGCCGTCAAGTCCGCGCAGGGCCGGGCGGCGGAGGCCCTGGAGCGGTACCGCCCGGCCGTCGAGGCCTACGAGCGGCTGTGCGCCGAGTACGGCCTGGACCCGGCGCAGGCGGGCCTCGCCTGGACGCTGTCGCGCCCCGGTGTGACGGGTGCCGTCATCGGGCCGCGCACCGGGCGGCACATCGACAGCGCGGTCGCCGCGCTGCACACCCCCCTGCCCGAGGCCTTCCTGGCCCGGCTCGACGAGCTCTTCCCCCCGGTCGGCCGCGGCGGTCCCGCGCCCGACGCGTGGCTCTCCTGAACGACCCCGTACGACTTCCCGAGCATTCCCCTGACGAAAAGGACAACACCCATGGCCGAGAAGGGCTTCACCGACCCGAGCATCGTTCCGCACGAGTCGGCACAGGACCGTGACGCGCGCGAGCGGCTGACGAAGCTGCTGGTCGAGACGCCGATCCCGCCGGAGTACCTGATCGACAACCTGCCGGTCTACATGCGCCGGCACCAGCTGGCCGACCTGCTGTCCATGGACGCGCTGTACCGCATGCTGCCCGAAGTCCCGGGCACTGTCATGGAGTTCGGTGTCCTGCACGGCCGCCACCTGGCCACGCTGACGGCACTGCGCGGCATCTACGAGCCCTACAACTCGCTGCGGCGCATCGTCGGCTTCGACACCTTCACCGGGTTCCCGGAGGACATCACGTCGGTCGACAAGGTCAGCACCAGCGCCGTCCCGGGCCGGTTCGCCGTGCCGGACGGCGAGGTCAGGCACCTGCGCGAGGTCCTGGCCGCCCACGAGGCGACCGAGGGCTTCGGCCACACCCAGCGCACGTTCGTCGTCAAGGGCGACGTGCGCGAGACCGTGCCGCAGTACCTGGAGGAGAACCCGGAGACGGTCATCGCGATGGCCTACTTCGACCTGGACCTCTACCAGCCGACGAAGGAACTCCTGCAGGCGATCAAGCCGTACCTGACCAAGGGCAGCATCCTCGCCTTCGACGAGCTGGCCCACCCCAAGTGGCCCGGCGTGACCGCCGCGCTGCGCGAGGTCTTCGGCCTCGACCACGCGCGGCTGCGCCAGCTGCCGGGCCGCGACGCGCCGGTGATCTACCTGAAGTGGGGCGAGTGACGGGCGGCGGCCACATTGCCTATGTATATTAGGCAACTGCCGATAACCATTAGGTTGCGGGGTCGCGCGGTGCGCGGCCCTCTCGTTCCCGCGATTTGAAAGGCAGTCCCATGTCTGAGGAGATGACCGCTACGAGCGTCAAGGAGGAGGTTCGCGAGGAGCCGGCGGCCAAGGCGCCCGACCGTTCGCTCGTCGTGGCGCTCGTCCTTGCCCTGGGGGCCTTCGTCGCCCTGCTGGACACCACGATCGTCGGCGTCGCCCTGCACTCCTTCACGCAGTACTTCGACGCCGGCCTCGCGGACGCCCAGTGGGCGACCACCGCGTATCTCCTCGCGATGTCGGCGGTCATCCCGGCCACGGGCTGGGCGGCCCAGCGCTTCGGCGCGGCGGCCTGCTGGACGGCCTCGCTCAGCGTCTTCCTCGCCGGTTCGGTCCTCAGCGGACTCGCCTGGTCGCTCGGCAGCCTCATCGCCTTCCGCGCGGTGCAGGGACTCGGGGCCAGCATGCTCTTCCCCCTCATGCGCATCATCGTGGTCGAAGCGGTGGGCCGTGAGCGGATGGGGCAGATGATGGCCCTGATGGCCATGCCCCTGCTGGTCGCGCCCCTGGCGGGCCCGGTCATCGGCGGCACCCTCATCCAGGAGTTCTCCTGGCGCTGGGCCTTCTTCCTCAACGTGCCGATCTGCCTCGCGGTGATCGTCCTGTCCGCGCTGTTCCTCCCGAAGAACAAGGGGGAGAACCCCGGGAAGCTCGACCTGGCCGGCCTGCTCACCATGAGCGGTGGACTGAGCACGGCCATCTACGGCTTCAGCGAGCTGGCCGCCGGCACGTCCGCGACGGACCTCTCCGTGGCCCTGCCCCTGGGCGTCGGCGCGCTGCTGCTCGCCGTCCACGGCGTGCGCGCCGCCCGGGCGAAGACCGCCGGCATCCTGGACTTCTCGCTCTTCCGCGACCGGGCCTTCTCGGCCTCCACGTCGATCTCCCTGCTCAACAACTTCGGCCTCTACGGCGTGGTCGTCCTCGTGCCGATGTTCTTCCAGCAGGCGGGCGGCAAGGGCCCGTTGGGCGCCGGCGTGATCATGGTGGCGCAGGGCGTCGGCACCGCCGTCGCGGTGTTCCTCGTCGGCCGCGTCATCGACACCAAGAGCAACCCCCGGCTCCTGGTTCTCGGCGGACTCCTCCTGGTCGCCCTCGGCGTCACGGCGTTCGCGTCCTCCGGCTCCGCCTCGCCCGGCCCGCTGCTCCTGGCCGCGCTGGTCGTCATGGGCATCGGACTGGCCCTGGTGTCGGCGCCCATCATGGTCACGCTGTACCACTCGCTGGACGTCACCCGCGTCCCGGCCGCCACCACCACCAACGCGGTGTCGCAGCAGCTCGGCGGCGCCATCGGCACCACCGTGGTCGCCCTGCTCCTGCAGCACCACGTCCACAGGTCCGAGGGAGTGACGGCGGGCTTCCACTCCGTCTTCTGGTGGGTCCTCGCCTTCGTGGTCCTCACGGCCGTCCCGGCACTGTTCCTCCCGGCGGGACAGCCCAAGCAGTCCTGAGTGACCGGCCCCACCGCCACTGCTCATCCGTCAAGGAAAGTACTGACTGTCATGACCACCACTTCGCTCGACCTGGCCAAGGTCCGCAACATCGGGATCATGGCCCACATCGACGCGGGCAAGACGACCACCACCGAGCGGATCCTGTTCTACACCGGCGTCTCCTACAAGATCGGTGAGGTCCACGACGGCGCCGCCACCATGGACTGGATGGAGCAGGAGCAGGAGCGCGGCATCACCATCACCTCCGCCGCCACCACCTGCCACTGGGAGCTGGACGGCGTCGACCACACCGTCAACCTCATCGACACCCCCGGCCATGTCGACTTCACCGTCGAGGTCGAACGCAACCTGCGCGTCCTCGACGGTGCCGTGACGGTGTTCGACGGTGTCGCCGGTGTCGAGCCGCAGTCCGAGACCGTATGGCGCCAGGCGGACCGCTACGGCGTGCCGCGCATCTGCTTCGTCAACAAACTCGACCGCACCGGCGCCGAGTTCCACCGCTGCGTCGACATGATCGGTGACCGTCTCGGCGCGACCCCCGTCGTCATGCAGCTGCCCATCGGCACGGAGGCCGACTTCCGTGGCGTGGTCGATCTGGTCCGCATGAAGGCCCTGGTCTGGCCCGTCGAGGCCGCCAAGGGCGAGGTGTACGACATCGTCGACATCCCGGACACGCACACCGAGGCGGCCGAGGAGTGGCGCGGCAGGCTGCTGGAGACGGTCGCCGAGAACGACGAGGAGTTCATGGAGCTGTTCCTGGAGGGCCAGGAGCCCACCGAGGAGCAGTTGCACGCTGCCGTCCGCCGTATCACCATCGCCTCGGGCAAGGGCGGCGACACCACCCTGACCCCGGTCTTCTGCGGAACCGCCTTCAAGAACAAGGGCGTTCAGCCGCTGCTCGACGCCATCGTGCGCTATCTGCCCGCACCCCTGGACATCGAGGCCATCGAGGGCCACGACGTCAAGGACCCCGAGGCCGTGGTGGTGCGCAGGCCGTCCGACGACGAGCCGCTGTCCGCCCTCGCGTTCAAGATCATGAACGACCCGCACCTGGGCAAGCTCACCTTCATCCGGGTCTACTCGGGCCGCCTGGAGTCCGGCACCGCCGTGCTGAACTCCGTCAAGGGCAGGAAAGAGCGCATCGGCAAGATCTACCGCATGCACGCCAACAAGCGCGCGGAGATCGAGTCGGTGGGCGCCGGTGACATCGTCGCCGTCATGGGCCTGAAGCAGACCACCACCGGCGAGACCCTCTGCGACGCCGCGCACCCGGTGATCCTGGAGTCCATGGACTTCCCGGCCCCCGTCATCGAGGTCGCCATCGAGCCCAGGTCCAAGGGTGACCAGGAGAAGCTGGGTGTCGCCATCCAGCGTCTCGCCGAGGAGGACCCGTCCTTCCAGGTCCACACGGACGAGGAGACGGGCCAGACCATCATCGGCGGCATGGGCGAGCTGCACCTCGAGGTGCTGGTCGACCGCATGAGGCGCGAGTTCAAGGTCGAGGCCAACGTCGGCAAGCCACAGGTCTCCTACCGTGAGACCATCCGCAGGACGGTCGACAAGGTCGAGTACACGCACAAGAAGCAGACCGGCGGCACCGGCCAGTTCGCCAAGGTGCAGATCTCCGTCGAACCGCTCGACGGCGGCGACGAGTCGTACGAGTTCGTCAACAAGGTCACCGGCGGCCGCGTCCCCAAGGAGTACATTCCCTCGGTGGACGCCGGCTGCCAGGACAGCATGCACTTCGGCGTCCTCGCCGGCTACCGGATGACCGGTGTCCGCGTCACGCTGCTCGACGGCGCGTTCCACGAGGTCGACTCCTCCGAGCTCGCGTTCAAGATCGCGGGCTCCCAGGCCTTCAAGGAGGCCGCCCGCAAGGCCGGTCCGGTGCTGCTGGAGCCCATGATGTCGGTCGAGGTCACCACGCCCGAGGAGCACATGGGCGACGTCATCGGCGACATCAACTCCCGCCGCGGCCAGATCCAGGCCATGGAGGACCGGCACGGCGCCAAGCTCGTCAAGGGCCTGGTCCCGCTGTCGGAGATGTTCGGCTACGTCGGGGACCTCCGCAGCAAGACCTCGGGCCGCGCGAGCTACTCGATGCAGTTCGACTCCTACGCCGAGGTTCCGCGGAACGTCGCCGAGGAGATCATCGCGAGGGCCAAGGGCGAGTAACCGCTCCCCTCTTCACCCCACGCGCGGCCACGGGAGTCCCACCGTTCTCCCGCGGCCGCGCGGTCCCGGGTCCGTACCTCTGTCCGGGCGTCCGGCCGTGCCGTGCCGCACCCGTCACGAGCGCGGAACCACATCGAAAGGAAAGACCGAAGATGGCGTCTGCCCACGCCCGGCTCATCCGGGACATGGTGCGCATCCGCACGGTGGAGGAAGTCCTCGCCGACTACTACCGCGACGAGCAGGAGATGCGCACGCCCACGCACTTCTCCATCGGCCAGGAGGCGACCGCGGTCGGCGTGTGCGCCGCCACCACCCACCGGGACTGGGTCTACTCCGGGCACCGTTCCCATGCGCCCTACCTCGCCAAGGGCGGTGACCTCAAGGCACTGGTGGCCGAGCTCTACGGCAAGCAGGACGGCTGCTCGCACGGCCGCGGCGGGTCGATGCACGTGATCGACCAGTCGGTGGGCTTCGCGGGCTCGGCCGCCATCCTCGGCGAGATGATCGGCGTGGGCGTGGGCACCGGCTGGGCGTTCTCCCGGGCGGGCGAGGACCGCGTCGCGCTCACCTTCTTCGGCGACGGCGCCGCCGACGAGGGCATCTTCGCCGAATCCCTGAACTTCGCCGCGGTGCACCGGATTCCGGTGGTCTTCGTCTGCGAGAACAACCTGTACTCCATCTCGTCGCCGCTGAGCGCGCGGCACGCGCCCGGCACCTCGGTCCGCGGCCGCGCCGAGGCCGCCGGGGTACGCGCCGTGCAGGTGGACGGCAACGACGTCTTCGCCGTGCACGCCGCGGCACAGGAGGCCGTCGAGCACGCCCGCCGGGGCGACGGCCCCGTCCTGCTGGAGCTGGCCACGTACCGGTGGCGCGCCCACGTCGGTCCCGGCTTCGACCACGACCACGGCTACCGGTCCCAGGAGGAGATCGACACATGGATGGCCGGCTGCCCGATCCTGCGGGCCGCCGACGCGCTGCGCGGGACGGAACCCGGCATCGACGACCAGGTGGCCGCCTGGCGCGCGCAGTTCTGGGACGAGATCCACACGGCGGTGGAGTACGCCAAGGCGCTGCCCTTCCCATCCGTCGACAGCCTGCTCGACGGCGCGTATCTGCCCGTGGCCGGCTGACCGCACATCCCGAGAGGAATCCAGATCATGCGCACCCTGACGTACTGGCAGGCCATCAGCGAGGCCACCGTGCAGTGCATGGAGAGAGACGACCGGATCTTCGTCGCCGGCGAGGGCGTGGACGACATCGCCGGCGCCTTCGGCACCACGAAGGAGGCCTTCCGGCGGTTCGGCCCCGGCCGGGTGATCGACATGCCCAATGCGGAGAACGGCATGGCGGCCTTCACCATCGGCGCGGCCGCCGCCGGACAGCGCCCCTTGGTGGTGCACGTCCGCGCGGACTTCATGTTCCTGGCCATGGACCCGCTGGTGAACATGGCGGCCAAGTGGCGCTACACCTACGGCGGCGACAAGGGCGGCGTCCCCGTCGTCACCCGGGGCGTCGTCGGGCGCGGCTGGGGCCAGGGCTCGACGCACTCGCAGAGCCCGCACGCCACCTTCGCGCACTACGCGGGACTGCACGTGGGCGTCCCCGCCACCCCGGCCGACGCCAAGGGCATGCTCGTGCAGGCCCTCACCGGGGACACACCGGTGGTCCTCATCGAGAACCGGAACCTGTACAACCTCGTCGGCGAGGTGCCCGAGGAGCCCGTGCCGGTCCCGTTCGGCGCCGGCCGGATCGCCCGGCAGGGCACCGACGTCACCGTCGTCGCCGCCTCCCTGATGGTGCACGAGGCGGAGCGCGCGGCCGCACAGCTGGCCGAACAGGGCATCAGCGTCGAGGTGGTGGACGTGCGCAGCCTCCGGCCGCTCGACGACCGCCTCATCTGCGAGTCCGTCGCGAAGACCGGGCGCCTGGTGGTCGCCGACACCAGCTGGGCCCCGTACGGCTTCACGGCCGAGGTCGCCGCGGTCGTCGCCGAGCACGTGCCGCACACGCTGCGCGCGCCCGTACGGCGGGTGGCGCTGCCGGACAGCCCGGCGCCGGTTTCCCACCCCCTGGAGGAGGCCTTCCACCCGGGCGCGGGCAGCATCGTGGCCGCGTGCCTGGAGGTCTGCGGCGAGGTCCGCGAGGACCTGCCCGAACTGGCCTCCGTGGCCGCCGGTTTCCAGGGCCCGTTCTGACCGGCGCGGCGGCACGGGCCGCCCGCGACACCGCCGCCCCCGCAGCGGGCGCGGCACGAGCGAACATCATGACGTAAGGAGAACGCGGTGCAGGTCCGGCAGTTGAAGATCGAGGGAGCCTACGAGTTCACGCCCCAGGTGTTCGGGGACCCGCGCGGGGTCTTCCTGTCGCCGTACCAGGAGGCCGTGTTCACGGAGGCCGTCGGGCGCCCGCTGTTCCCCGTGGCGCAGTCGAGCTACAGCATCTCCAAGCGGGGTGTCGTGCGCGGCATCCACTTCACCGCCGTCCCGCCGGGCATGGGCAAGTACGCCTACTGCTTGCGCGGCAGGGCGGTCGACTACATCATCGACACCCGGCTGGGCTCGCCGACCTTCGGCATGTGGGACTCGGTGGAACTCGACGAGGACAACCGGCGGTCGGTCTACCTGCCGATCGGCGTCGGGCACCTCTTCGTGGCCCTGGAGGACGACACCACGATCTCCTACCTGCTCTCCACCGGCTATGTGCCGAGCCAGGAGCACGCCGTCCACCCCCTGGACCCCGAGCTCGCGCTGCCGTTCCCCGAGGACCTCGAACTGCTCCTGTCGGAGCGGGACCGGTCGGCCCCGACGCTGGCCGAGGCGCGCGCCGCGGGCATCCTCCCCGACTACGCCGAGAGCCTCCGCCTGGAGGGCATACCGGCCTCCTAGACCCGTCTGTACCGCCCAAGGCGATAAACTAGCCATGTTAGGCATGAACCTAGGGCGCTATAGATGAGGAGTGCTGGATGGCTACGCGAACGCGTGTGGGTCTGACCGTCGACCGGATCGTCGAGGCCGCGGCCGCCCTGGCCGACGAGGTCGGCTTCGAGAAGGTCACCATCTCGGCGCTCGCACGCGGCTTCGGCGTCAAGGACGCCAGCCTCTACTCGCACGTGGAGAACCTGCAGGACGTCCGCACCAGGGTCGCCCTGCTGGCGGCCGAGGAGATGAGCGCCGCCCTCGCCACGGCCATCGCGGGCCGCTCGGCCGAGGACGCGCTGACCGCCTTCGCCGGCGCCTACCGCGAGTACGCCCTGCGGTACCCGGGCCGCTACGCGGCGACCCAGATGAAGATGGACCTCGACAAGATCGCCGACACCAAGGGCTTCGTCCGCAACGCGGAGCTGACCTATGCCGTGCTGCGCGCCTACAACCTCGAGGAGCCCGAACTCACCGATGCCGTACGGCTGATGCGCAGCACCTTCCACGGCTTCATCAACATCGAGTCCATCGGCGGGTTCGGGCACCCGCGCGACATCGACGCGTCCTGGCGGAAGATCGTCTCGGCGCTGCACCTGATGCTCCAGCAGTGGCCGCCCGCGGGCACCGATCGCTGAACCCCGTAACGCCCCGAAAACAGAAGCCTCCCGCGGCGGATACCGCCACGGGAGGCTTTCGTGTGTCCGGCGGGATCAGGCCGGCTGGGTCTCCCTGGCGCCGTGGAGCCAGGACATCGCGTCGAGGATGTCCGCCGTGGACAGCGAGGCCAGCATCGCGTCCCGGGCCCGGGCCTCGGCCCCGGCCGGGTGGTAGAGCTTCTCGCCCATCCACCGGGCCACGTCCTGCACCCGCGCGGTGCGCTCCCGGCGCACGGTGTTGAACCGCGCGAAGCGCTCGCCCACCTCGTGGTCCGCGCAGTCGAGCAGGTCGCCGAGGACGACTGCGTCCTCCAGCGCCATGCACGCCCCCTGGGCCGCGTACTGCAGCATGGGGTGGGCGGCGTCGCCGATGAGCACGGCGCGTCCATCGGTCCAGCCGGGCACGGGGGCCCGGTCGCACAGGACCCAGGTGCGCCAGTCCTGCCCCAGTTCGAGCAGCCGGCGCGGGGTGTCGTCGGCTTCCGGGAAGGCGGCGAGCACCTGCTCCCTGGCCACTGGAAGGCCGGAGACCGCGGTGGTGGCCCCGTCGTCCAGGACGGCGGCGAGGTTGAGCTTGGTGCCACCGGCGATCGGGTAGTGCACGAGGTGCCAGCCCGGCCCGGCCCACAGGGTCACCGCGTTCCACCGCAGGGCCCGGGGCACGTTCTCCATCGGGATGACGGCCCGGTAGATGGTGTGTCCCGTCACCCGCGGGTCGCCGTCGCCGACGAGCTGCCGGCGGACGGCGGAGCGGATGCCGTCGGCCCCGATCAGGCCGTCCGCCTCGATCCGCTCGCCGGACGCCAGCAGGCAGTGGACCGACGAGGGGCGGTTCTCGTAGCCGGTGACCGCGCTGCCGGTGCGCAGCCGGATGCGGTCGTGTTCCCGGCAGGCCCGCAGCAGCGGTGCGTAGAGGTCGCCGCGGTGGACGACGGCGTAGGGGTTGCCGAAGTGCCGCCGGTAGTCGTCCGCGAGCGGCAGGGTGACGAGGGCGTGGCCGGACCGGCCGTCCATCAGCCGGAGGTCGTCGATGTGCACGGCCGTGGCGCGGACCTGGTCGCCGACGCCGAGCCGGTCCAGGGCGTGGAAGGCGTTCGGCGCCAGCTGGATGCCGGCGCCCAGCTCGGCGAACCGGTCGTTGCGTTCGAGGACCTCCACGTGGTGGCCCCGGCGGGCGGTGCTCAGTGCGGCGGCCAGTCCGGCGATGCCACCGCCGACGATGACGAACTTTGACATGTTTCGAACCTTGTGGGTAGCGGGCGGGCAGGGGGACCGGATCAGGCGACCGGCACGGCCACGCGGTCGCGTGCGGTGATCAGCGAGTCGGCCGCGTCGCCGAGGAGAGCCATGCCCTCCCGGCTGAGGATGGATTCCGCGTGGAACTGGAAGGAGGCGAAGCGCGGCCCGCGCAGGCCGTGGACCTGGCCGCTGTGCGGGTCCCGGCAGACGGCCACCGGCTCGCGTACGCCCTCGCACACGACCTCGTCGGCATCGCTGGTCAGGGAGAAGGTGTTGTAGAAGCCCATCCGCACCCGCCGCCCGAAGAAGTCGATGTCCTTGGCCACGCCCTGGTTGGGACGCGTCCGGCGCACCACGTCGAAGCCGAGCAGGATGCCGAGGACCTGGTGGCTCAGGCACACCGAGAGGAAGGGCGTGCCCTCGTCGAGGAGCTGGCGGATGGTCGCGCGCAGCCGCTGGATCTTGGGGTGGTCCGCGTCCTCGGGGTCGCCGGGGCCGGGGCCCATGACCACGAGGTCGTAACCGCCGGTCCAGTACGGCTCGTCGAAGCGGCGTACGTCCGTGTGCAGGCCGAGCGCGCGCAGCTGCCGGGCGAGCATGGAGGTGAAGGTGTCCTCGGCGTCGACGATCAGCACACGCCGGCCCGCGAGCCGGGGCACCGGGAAGGCGGTGCCGGTGTCGCCGCCGCGGGCGGCCAGCCAGAACGGTGCCACGTCGTCGTTGCGGGCGGCCAGCGCCCGGAGCACCTCCGGGCGGTCGGCCAGGCCCGGCACGGTGGTCCGCGTGGCGGGTGCCGTGCCGGCCCGCAGGGCGCGCAGCAGGCCCTGCGCCTTGGCGTGGGTCTCGGCCACCTCCGACTGCGGGTCGGAGTCGCGCACCAGCGTGGCGCCCACCGCGATGTCGAGGCCGCCGTCCCTGAACTCGGCGGTGCGCAGCAGGATGGCGGAGTCCATCACCCGCTCCCCGCCCGCGTCGCGGCCGATCAGCGCGGCGACGCCGCTGTAGTAGCCGCGGCCGCGCGGTTCGTGGTCGCGGATGACGCGGCACGCGCTCTCCAGGGGGCTGCCCGTCACCGTGGGGGCGAACATGGTCTCGCGCAGGATCTCGCGGACGTCCCGTGACGTGCGGCCCTCGATGAAGTACTCGGTGTGCGCGAGGTTCGCCATCTCCTTGAGGAACGGGCCGACCACGCGGCCGCCGTCGTCGGTGATCCGCGCCATCATCTTCAGTTCCTCGTCGAGGACCATGTAGAGCTCGCCGGTCTCCTTGGCGTCGGCGAGGAAGGCCAGGAGGTCCGGCAGTCGCACCCCTCCTTGCGGATAACGGAAGGTGCCGCTGATGGGGTTCATGACGGCGGTGCCGTCGCGCAGGCTGATGTGGCGCTCCGGCGTGGCGCCCACGAAGGTCCGCCCGCCCGTGTGGATCACGAAGGTCCAGTAGGCGCCCCGTTCACCGGTGAGGAGCCGCTTGAACAGGCTGAGCGCGTGCGCGGGGGTGTAGTCGGGGATCTCGGCGACGAAGGAGCGCTTGATGACGAAGTTGGCGCCCGCGCCATGGCCGATCTCCTGCTCCAGTACGCGGCGCACGATCGAGGCGTACTCGTCGTCGCTCACGTCGAAGCGCGCGTTGTCGAGGCTGATGGGCGTGTCCGGCAGCCGCCGCATGATCTCGGGGAGCGGACAGGACTCCTGCTGCGTCACGGTCATCGCCAGCAGGGGCGCGCCGTCGTCGTGACAGCTGAACCCCCGCTCGGATATCTGCCGGTAGGGCACCAGGGCCAGCACTTCGTGGCGCGGGCCGCCGTCCTCGGCGGCGGGCGGCAGGGGCAGGTCGGCGAGCCGGTCCACGGAACGGACGTCGCCGAGGAGGATCTCCACACCGTCGGTTCCGGCCTCCGGCCTGTACAGGAGGGCGAAGGCGGGGGGTTCGGGGCCGAGCACGCGGTCGAGCGGTCGGGTGTCCCGTGCTTCTGCGGGCGTCATGGCTTCCTCCGAAGGATCTCGTGGATGGCATGCGCCGAGCAGGTGGACTCCGGCGGGAGGCGGGCCGTGACGCCGGCGGTCTGCCGGTCGTGCGGCCCGGTGCCGGACCACCCTGCCGGCGCCATGGGTCCGGGCGTCCCGTGCTCCGGGCGCGGGCGGTCCGGGTGGGTCGCCGACGGCCGCCGTCGTCGCGGCCGCCGGCTGAGGGGGGTGGCTCTCAGCGCCCCAGCGCGGCGCCCCCGTCGACGTACAGGTCGTGCATCGTGATGTGGCCGGCGCGGTCGGAGAGCAGGAACAGCACGGCGTCGGCGATGTCGGAGGGGCGGGCGAACTTGCCGAGGGGTATGCCCACGCGGTAGTCCTCCAGCACGCCCTTGAGCGAGTTGGCGGGGCCGCTGTCATCGGTCCACAGGGAACTCAGCATCGGGGTGTCGGTCGATCCCGGTGCCACGACGTTGCAGCGGATGCCGTGGCGGGCGAGTTCGAGGCCGAGGGTCTTGGTGAAGGCGGTCGCGGCCGCCTTGGAGGCGCCGTAGGCGGCCATGCCCACGCGCGGCACGCCGGCGCTGTTGGAGGCGACGGTGACGATCGACCCGCGCCCGCGCCGGACCATGTGGCGCGCGACGGCCAGCGAGCAGCGGAAGACGCCGCCGGTGTTGACCGCGAAGGTGTGCTCCCACTCCTCCTCGGTGAGTTCGAGGACGGAGCCGGGGTGCAGGACTCCGGCACCGTTCACCAGGAAGTCGACGGGGCCGCAGCGCTGTTCGACCTCCCCGACCGTCGCCTCGACCTGTGCGGCGGAGGCGACGTCGGCGACGAATCCGGTGATGGTCCCGGGGCCGTCCCCCCGGCCGCCCTCCAGGGCGTCCAGGGCCGCGCGGTCACGGTCGACGGCGGCCACGGTCGCTCCCGCGTCCGCCAGCGCGCGGGCGACGGCCGCGCCGATGCCCCCGGCCGCGCCGGTGACCAGGGCCACCTTGCCGGAGAACTCGTTCGTACTCATGTCATTCCTCCTCGATCGCCTGTGCGTTGCCCGTGCGTCGTCCGCGCGAAGGGCGTCTCAGGCGCGCCAGGCCGAGACGACGTCCACGGCCTGGGTCAGGTTGAGCCGGGGGTCGCACAGGGTCGTATAGGGCTCACCGGGCTGCTGGTCGGCGGTCCATACGCACTCGGCGACGGGGTCGGGGGTGGCTTCGAGGTGCACGCCGCCGGCGAGGCCGCCCTCCGCGAGCACCGAGTCCTGGAAGCCCTCCAGCTCGCGCACCACAGAGGCGACGACACGGGTCTTGCGGCCGTTCGCGGCGCGCACGGTGTTGCCGTGGACGGGGTCGCACAGCCAGATGACGGGGTGGCCCGCCGCGCGTACTGCCCTGACCAGGCCGGGCAGCACGTCGTGCACGCCGTCGGCGCCGATCCGGGAGACCAGGGTGAGGCGGCCCGGCTCGCGCAGGGGGTCGAGGACCTCGCACAGCCGCAGCAGTTCGCCGGCGGTCATCGTGGGGCCGACCTTGCAGGCGACCGGATTGGCGACGGCGGCGAGCAGGCGCACATGGGCGCCGTCGAGCCGGCGGGTGCGCTCACCGATCCAGGGAAGGTGCGTGGAGGTCAGGAACAGCTCCCCCGGCTCCGTCCTTCTCAGCAGCGGGAGCTCGTAGTCGAGCAGCAGGGCCTCGTGGCTGGTCCACACGGCGTCCGTGTCCGGTGCGCCGGCCCCCCGGCCGAGGCCGTCGAGATGGGCCAGGACCGTACGGGACAGCCGGTATCCGGCGATCATCCGCAGCGGGTCGGCGGCGCGCGCCGCGGCCTCGAACTCCGGGGCGTTGACCAAGGGGCCGCGGTAGGCGGGGAGTTCGACGTCACCGATCCGTTCCGTCGGCTGCGAACGGGGCTTGGCGAGCTGGCCGGCCATGCGTCCGACGCGCAGCACCGGCATGCCGGAATTGACGCGCATCACATCGGCCAGGACGTCCAGCATGCCGGCCTTGGCCCGGACGTCCTCGCGCCCGCAGGCGGCCGGGTCCTCGGCGCAGTCGCCCGCCTGGACCATCCGCATGCGCCCTGTCGCGACCCGGGCGAGCAGGGACCGCAGGCGGGTGACGGACGCGGCGTCCACCAGCGGGGTGAGTGCGGTCAGGTCCTTCCGGACCTTCTCCAGCAGCCAGGGATCGCCCCACTCCGGCTGCTGCGCGACCGGCAGTGTGAACCAACGGCCCAGATCGTCGACCGGCGAAAGCCGGCCGGTACACGCTGATTCGGCGGTGCGGTCGGAGGCAATGTCTCCCCCCACTGGGTTCTCCCTTGCTTTTGGTCGAGGGCCGGCGGCGATACGGCCGTACGCGGCCCGCTCGATTTCCCGGGTGGCGGCGTCGGCGCAGAACCGGAAAGCGGAACCGGAAAGGGGAAGCCGCTCGGCGGCAATGGCCGCGGGAGCCCTCGTCGAAACCGCGGCCCGCTGCGATCCTGACAGACCGCCGTGCCCGACGGGAGGCCCACGGCTGGCCCGTGGCGGTCGTGGCCACGGGCGGACACCCGTAGCGGTCCGTCAGGGACCCATACTGGCAAGGGGATTTCCATCCCGTCGCATTCCGGAATTCTTCCGGATGCCCTTCCAGCACCTATGCCCGGCCCCGGACGACACAGCGCGAGAATTCCTCGGCGCGCACCGGCACCGGATTACGGAAAGGATCCCATGCGCACGAATCAGGTCGACGTCCTGATCGTCGGCGGAAGCACGGTCGGTCTGTTCACCGGACTGTTCCTCGCCCGGCGGGGCGTCGCGGTCCAGGTCGTCGACCGCCACCCCGCACCGCTCGCCCACCCGCGGGCCATGGGCATCGGCCCGCGCACCGTGGAGCTGCTGCGCGAGGCCGGGATCGCCGACGCCGTGGACGAGCTCTGCGTGGACATGAGCGGCAGCGACCTGCAGAAGTTCGCGGCCCGCACGCTGGCCGACGCCGACCTGGCCGCGCTGGCCGCGGCCGCCCCGCCGCGCACCGGCGACTTCGACCACGTCACGCCCCAGGCCCTCCGCGGCACGTGCCCGCAGGGCCGGCTGGACACCGTCGCGATCGACGCCGCGCGCGCCCACGGCGCGTCCGTGGACTTCGCCACCGAGCTCGTGTCCTTCGAGCAGGACGACGACGGGGTGACGGCGGTGCTCCGCGGCCCGCGGGGCGTCTCCTCGGTGCGTGCCAGATACCTCGTGGGCGCCGACGGCGCCCGCAGCTCCGTGCGCCCGGCCCTCGGCATCGGCACGTCCGGCCCCGGGGCGCTCGGCCGGCCGCTGGTCAGCATGCTGTTCCGCGCCGACCTGAACGACCTGACCGGCGGCCACACCTTCATCGTCTGCGACATCACCACGCCCGAGGCGCCCGGCGGCCTGCTCCCCGTCGACGGGCACCGCGAGTGGATCTTCCACAGCTACTACGACCCCGAACAGGGCGAGTCCTTCGAGGACTTCACCCCCGACCGCTGCCGCGCCATGATCCGGGCCGCCGTCGGCAGGCCCGGCCTCGACGTCGAGGTCGTCGGTGTCCTGCCCTGGCAGGCACGCGGCGCGGTGGCCGACCGCTTCCGGGCCGGACGGGTCTTCCTCGCCGGGGACGCCGCCCACGTCATCCCCCCGGTCGGGGCCTTCGGCATGAACACCGGGGTCGCCGACGCGCACAACCTCGCCTGGAAGCTCGCCCTGGTGCTCCGGGGTACGGCCTCCGAGGGGCTCCTGGACACCTACGAGGACGAGCGCCGCCCCGTGGCCCTGACCGCCCTGGAGCAGTCGATGCTGCGCCTCGGGGACCCGGGCCTGCACTGGGGCCGGGACGCCGACGCCGTCGCCAGGCGCGCGGAGGCCGGGGCGCTCAACGCCCCTGTGGTCCACCTCGGTTACCGCTACGACTCGGCGGCCGTGATCGGCGCACAGCCGCGGCTGCCCTCCACCGAGGACGTCGAGCTCGGCCTGGACGGGGCCCCGGGCTCCCGGCTGCCGCACCTGTGGCTGGAGCGCGGTGGCGAGCGCGTCTCCACGCTCGACCTCGTCCGCTCGCGCTTCACCCTGCTCACCGGGCCGGAGGGCGGGGCATGGGCCGCGGCCCTGGACGGCCCGGCCGCCGAACTCGGCGTCGACGCCCGGGGATACGTCATCGACGACGGACGGTGGCCGTCCACCGTCGGCATCGGCCCCGGTGGCGCCGTGCTGGTACGGCCCGACGGATTCGTCGGCTGGCGCGGGACCGCGCCTTCCCCGGAACCCGCGGAGACCCTGCGCCGGGCGCTGTCCGCCCTGCTCGCGATGGCGTAGCCGCCGCAGACACACGAACCGGCCCCATGCGCCTGTGGAGGGCGCATGGGGCCGGATGCTCGCGCCCCGTAAGGGGCGCGGGGAAGCGTCGATCTGCGGCTCCGCCGCGTGGGCGCGCCCAGCCACCGACGACCCGCAGCCGAACGCCTGCACTCCCAGCGGAGCGCTCAGGCGGAGCGCCTAGGCGGCGACAGCCGTGCCCGCGTGGTCCGTGAGGGGCTGCCACCACTGGGGGTTGTCCCGGTACCACCGGACGGTCGCGGCCAGGCCCGTCTCCAGGCTGTGCAACGGCCGGTATCCGAGTTCGTCCCGGGCCTTGCTCCAGTCCACGGAGTAACGTCGGTCGTGTCCCTTGCGGTCCGCCACATGCCGGACGCGCGACCAGTCGGCGCCCGCGATACCGACCAGCCGCCTGGTGAGTTCGAGGTTGGACAGCTCGGTGCCGCCGCCGATGTTGTAGATCTCCCCGGGACGTCCCGCGGTGCGCACCAGGTCGATGCCGCGGCAGTGGTCCTCGACGTGCAGCCAGTCGCGTACGTTGCCGCCGTCGCCGTACAGCGGGACGGTCCGGCCGGTCAGGAGCCGGGTGACGAAGTGGGGGATCACCTTCTCCGGGAACTGCATGGGCCCGTAGTTGTTGGAGCACCGGGTGACGCGCACGTCGAGTCCGTGCGTGCGGTGGCAGGCCAGGGCCAGCAGGTCGGAGGACGCCTTCGACGCCGAGTAGGGAGAGCTGGGGTTCAGCGGGTGCTCCTCGGGCCAGGAGCCGTGCTCGATGGAGCCGTACACCTCGTCCGTGGAGACGTGCACGAACCGGCCGGTGCCATGGCGCAGGGCGGCGTCCAGCAGGCTCTGCGTGCCGAGCACGTTGGTGCGCATGAACGCGGTGCCGTCGTCGATGGACCGGTCGACGTGCGATTCCGCGGCGAAGTGGACGACCGTGTCCACACCGGGGAACACCTCGTCGAGCACCGCGCGGTCGTTGATGTCGCCCCGCCGGAAACGGAAGCGCTCGTCGTGGGCCACGTCGGCCAGGTTGGCGGGGTTCCCGGCGTAGGTGAGCTTGTCCAGGACGGTGACCCGGATGTCGCGGGCACCGGTGCCGTCGAGCAGCGTCCGCACGTAGTGGGAACCGATGAAGCCGGCGCCTCCGGTGACGAGTACATGCATGGAAAGGGTTCCTCCTGTAGCGGTGGCTGCTCCCTGCGCACCTGCGGCGGCCGCCGGACGACGGGGCTCGCACGTGTCCGCGACGCGGTCAGGTGCGATCTTGACAGAGCGGCGGCCTCCGGGGGTGCGGCCCCACGAGGCCCACCGCGGACGTGACCTCATGCGGACAACCGGACGGACCGGCCCACGACTTGCCTCATGGGGACGCGGCATGACCGCTCGTGGCCACGACCACGGAGGGCCGCCCGGGACACCGTGCGCGCACCGGATTCTCTGACAGGATCACGGCCGGGGCCGCGTGCCCCGCCGGCAGCCGCCACCCGCCGAGGACACAGGACATCGAGGGAGGAACCATGACGGAGAGCGCCGTCCGCGCGGCCCCGATGACCGGATCCGCCCGCGGTGCCGGGCGGGCCGTCGCCGGATGGCCGTCGGCCATGGGTCCGGGCACGGCCTACGCGGCCTATCTGTCCGTCCGCGAACGGGCCACGACCGCACCGCCGATGGCCACCGCCCGGCATCGGGAGAAGCCGTACCGCGGGACGGGCGGGTCACTGTCCCGCTGACCGGAATCCCCGTCCGAATTCACCAAGTCCGCGTTATTGGGCGAGTGTTATCGCGCGTGAAGGGCTTCGCCGGCCCGAGACCCCCGAAAACACGGCGCATTCCGCGCCGGTTCATATCCCGGCGCCCGATGTGACGCGCAGGCCGCCCGGACGCGTCAACCGACATTCTTCCACTCCATCAGTAAATGGGGGACCGCTTCGTGACAGTCCAGATGAACGAGGAAATCGACGTGTGTACCACCCCGTCCGCCCCCGCCGGGAGCGAGCCGATGGCCGCCGTGCTCGGCGCCGATCTCACGGTGCCGCTCGTGCAGGGCGGTTCGGTGCGCTACGTGAACCTCGACCAGGCGGCGAGCACGGCGCCCCTGCAGGCCGTCGTGGACCACCTGGCCGAGGTGACCCCCTTCTACTCGAGCATCCACCGGGGGGCCGGTTACGCCTCCCTCGTGTCGACGACCATGTACGAGTCGGCGCGCGCCTGCGTGGCGCGTTTCCTCACCGCGCGCCCCGACGACCACGTGATCTTCACGCGCAACACGACCGACTCGATGAACCTGCTGGCGCGCGCGGTGCCCGGACAGGGCGAAGTCGTCGTCCTCGACACCGAGCACCACGCGAACCTGCTGCCCTGGCTCGACCGCCCCCATCGCGTCGTGCCGGCCGGTGCCACCCTCGAAGAGACCCTGGACGCCCTGGAGCGGGCCTTCACCGAGCGCCCGGCCGCCCTGCTGGCCGTCGCCGGAGCCAGCAACGTCACCGGTGAACTCCTCCCCCTGGAGCGGCTGGTGGACCTCGCCCACCGCCACGGCGCACGCATAGCCGTCGACGCCGCGCAGCTCGTCCCGCACCGGCGCGTCGACATCACCGCCACCGGCATCGACTACCTGGCCTTCTCCGGGCACAAGACCTACGCGCCCTACGGCGCGGGCGTGCTGGTCGGCCGCTCCGACTGGCTGGACGCGGCCCCGCCGTACCTGGCGGGCGGAGGCGCCGTGCGCGAGGTGCGCACCACCGGTGCGGAGTGGGCCCACGGCCCCGAGCGGCACGAGGCGGGCAGCCCGAACGTCCTGGGAGCCGTCGCGCTGGCCCGCGCCTGCGATGCCATCAGCGGCCTGCTCGGCGAGGCCACGGAGCGGCACGAGGCGCTCCTGAGCGAGAAGTTGACCGAGGGGCTCGCCCGGCACGAGCGGGTGCGGCTGCACCGTATCTGGCCGGACTCGGCCGACTCCATCGGCGTGGTCGCCTTCTCCGTCGACGGCTACGACTCCGGCCTGGTCGCCGCCTACCTCTCCGCCGAGCACGGCATCGGCGTCCGCGACGGCCGTTTCTGCGCCCACCCGCTTGCGGCACGGCTCGGCCTGCCGCGCACCGGGGCGCTGCGGGCGAGCTTCGGGCTCGGCTCGCGCCCGGAGGACGCGGAACGGCTCGTCCGGGCCGTGGACGCCCTCGTGACGTCGGGCCCGTCCTGGACCTACGAGCAGGTGGCCGGGCGCTGGCTGCCGACCGACGACCGCAGGCCGCTGCCCGTGTGGATGTCCATGGGAGGCCGGGCCGGCGAGGTGTCGGCGCCCGCGTCCCCGTGCGTCGCGGTGCCCACCGGGCGGGACGCGCGGCGGTAATCCGAAAGCGATCCGGGAAATCGGGAACGGGACAGCACAGCGGGGCCGAGCACGACGCGCGGCCCCGCTGTGCTGTCCGGGCGGCCCCCGCCGGGCCGAACGTTAGACGCCCGCCAGGGGGGACGCCGGGTACGCGGGCGCGTCCAGCAGATCGTGGATACGGGCCGCCACCAGACCGGCCTCGAAGCGGGAGTTGACCCCGAGCCGGTTCAGCAGCGCCGGGATGATGCGGCGCAGCGTACGCGGGGAGACCTGCAACTCCCGTGCGATGGCAGTGTCCTTGCGGCCCCGCGCCCACAGCCGCAGCACCAGGATCTGCTGCTCGGTGAGCTGGAAGGGATAGTCCCCCACCCCGTCGCCGTCGGCGAACGCCGCGTCCGGGAACTCGACGGCGCTGGGCGGCATGAAGTCGGTCGTCCCGTCCCAGCAGAACTCGAACAGGCGGCTGAGCATCCGCACCACCGTCGGCTGCCGCACCAGCAGCAGTTCCTCGGTGGCGTCGGCGGGTTCGAGCGACACCATGGCGAGGTTCTCGTCCGCCACGATCAGCCGGAACGGCAGCAGCGACGCCGTCCGGACCTGTACGCCCAGCTTCGCCAGCCTCTCCAGATGGGCGGTCCCCGCGCTGTCGCTCGTCGCGCTCTGCTGGATCGTGCGGATCACCACGCCCCGGTCGATGACGAGCCGGTTGCGGGTGAGGCTGTCGGCGAGCGTGTGGTGGGTGGTCCCCGCCGGACTCATCCACAGGATGCGGTGGGAGGCCAGCAGCACGGCCTTGTCGAGCACCTCGGCCACGCGCAGCGGGTCCTTGACCACCTCGATCTCCGGTACGCCCGGCTGGGGGGACCAGCCGCACAGGGCCAGCGCGGACACCTGGGCCATGAGCGAGCGCATGTGGTCCGCGCCCGTCGCCAGGCTCTCCTCCTGCTGCTGCAAGAGGTTCAGCAGCCCGCCCCACGGCCCGTCCCCTTCCGGCGCCGCCGGCTCCGGGACAACGTCCTGTGCTGTCAGCCGGTCGCTCATATTCGCTTCCCCCGAGAATCGGTGTCCGCCCGTGGTCACGACCGCCACGGGCCATCAATGCACGTTCAACAGGCCATGATTCTCTGAGAAGATCACGTTACTGACGGACTTCCGCCCCGCGGCCGTCACGATTTTGGAATGTCGCAAAGCCGGTCCCTTACTACTTTCGAATTTCCGTCGTTTCCGGATGGCTTTTCGCCGCCCGGTCCGGCGGACGGCCGACGAGGCGGAAGAGGCAGACGAGGGAACGGCGGCGGCGAGCCGGTACGGGAAGGTGGTGGACCGGAAGCCCGCGGACCTGTCCGTCCCGTCCGGCGCCCGGCGGCGCCACCCGTCGGGCGCGGGCCGCCTTCTCGCGCGCACCGCCGCCGACAGCGGCCGGCCATCGGTGCGCGCGCACGCGGCAGCCCCGTGAGCGGGCCCCGCGCCCCGCGCTCCCGGCATCCACCCCGCACCGGGCCCCAGCGGGCCCAGCGGCCCGACACCGCCGAGCGGCGACCGCCCGGCCCCTACACACGGGAGAAGAGCAACTACATGTCGAAGCTCCGACACTTCGAGGTTCACCCGGGCCACTCCACCGGGATCACCTGTCTGTTCTGTCACTGAAGTCCGGATAGAGGAAGCGAGGAGTGACCGGGTGAAGGAATCCATGCTTGTGAGGCCCTCCGCGACACGCGTCGGCGTCCTGGAAAAGCCTGTCGGTACCGGCGAGTTGGCCGTCGGCCCGGCCGGCGGGGCGGCGCGGTTCTGGGACCGGATGACGCTGAGCGCCATGCCGTCCGCGGAGCCGTCCGCCACTCCCATGGCCGTACCGGAGGAACTGCGCGGCGTCCTGCGCCTGTTCGCGGCGGCGGCCGACGGGTCACGCACCGGCGGACCGTCCGCGCCCTCGGCGGGGGCGCTCTATCCCTACGAGCACTACGCCGTCGTCGCCGGCCAGGACGGGCCCGCGGTCTACGCCGTGGACGCCGCCCGCCGCGCGTGCCGGCTCGTCCGCGCCGGCTCCCGCGTGCGGCACGCCCTGGAGACCGGCGGACTGCCCTTGTGCGAACAGGGGCAGGCGCTCGTCCTGACCGTCGTCAGACCCTGGCTGTCCATGCGCAAGTACGGCGACCGCGGCTATCTGTACGCCCAGCTCGACGCCGCGCACGTGGCGACCCAGCTGCTGTGCGTCGCGAGCGACTCCCACGGCCCTGCCGAGCTGCGCGCGCACATCGACGCGCGGCCGTTGTCCGAGCTGCTCGGCCTGGCCGGCGGCCACCGTTTCGTGCACAGCGTGCTGGTGCTCACCAACCGGCCGTCCCCCGCCGTCGACACGGCCGACGGCGGCTGGAGCTGTACCGACGACCTGGGGGGCGGCCTGAACCGGGCCTCGTCCACCTGGCTCGAGACGGAGTGCTGGAACTGGCTGACCACCAACCGCCCCACGGGCGGGACCGACCCGAGGAGCGCCGTGTCCGTACGGCCGCTCCTGCGGCCGACGGCCCCCGGACCCGTAGGACTTCCGGCCCCTGGCACACTGACCGCCCTGGCCGCCCGGCGCCGCTCGACGAAGGACTTCGCCCCCCAGGAGCTGTCCGGGCGGGACCTCGACCGCGCGCTCGCCGCACTGCGCACCCCCCTGGCCACCGACCTGACGGCGGACAGCGAGCTGGGCGCCACCCTGGTGGCGCGGCGGGTCTCCGGCCGCGCGCCCGGGAACCACACCCTGTTCGCCCCCACGCCGGAGGCCACCACCGGCACGGCCCTGGACGGCGACACCCTGGTGCGGGCATGCATGGGTCAGGAGCACCTGCGGCACGCGTCCGCCCTCGTGGTCTTCCACGCCCCGCGCCACGAGGTCCTCCAGCGCGGCGGCAACGGCCTGGACGAGACCCTGCTGCGCGCCGGCGCCCTGGCCCACCTGCTCTACCTCGGCGCGGCCGGGGAGGACATCGCCGTCACCACGATCGGCGGCTTCGACGCCACCCGCTGGCGAACCCTGGCGGGGCTCCCCGAGCGGCACGAGGTCCTCTACATCGCGCTGCTGGGCCTGCCCGGGCGGACCGCGGTCAAGCTCGACCGGCTGCAGCAGGCGTACGCCCACAACGAGAGGTAGGACCGTGCTCAGTGCTCTGATCTCCACCGCCGTCCTGTCCCAGGGCGACCGCACCGCACTCGTCGCGGGCGGCACGGCCCTCACCTACCGGGAGCTGGACGTGCTCGGCGCCGCCGCGGCGCGCGAACTCGCCCCGCACCTCCCGCCGGGCGAGCGGCAACGCGTCGGCCTGCGCGCGGGCAACTCGATCGCCTACGTGGTGCTCTACCTCGCCCTGCTGCGCGCGGGCTGCGTGCCCTTCCTGATCGACCGCGCCACTGGCCCCCAGGAGACCGCGGCCATCGTCGACGACTGCGGGCTCGACCTGCTCCTGCACGACGAGGAAGCGCCCGGGCTCCCGCACGCCACGCGCCGTGGCACCCTCCACGGGCTCGTGGTCTCCGCCTTCCCCCACCGTGACGACCGTCCGCGGCTGCACGACAGCACACAGGTCTGCCGCTTCACCTCGGGGTCCACCGGCAGGCCGCACTGCATCGAGTTCTCCGGCGAAGCCGTCCACCGGGCGGCCGTCAACTGGATCGAGGGCACCGGCCTGACCGGCGAGGACCGCATCCTGTGCTTCGCTTCCCTGTCCAACGGCCTGGCCTTCAACACGTCCTTGCTGGCCGCCTTCCTCACCGGGGCCCAGCTCCACCTCGGACATGGCCTGCCCACCTCCGGACGCGTCGCGCGCATGCTGGAGAGCAGCCGCGCGACCCGGCTGGTCGGCTTCCCCGCGCTGTACGAATCCCTCGCACGGCGCGACCGGGCCGACTTCCCCGACCTGCGCATGGCGATCTCCTCGGCGGCACCGTTGCGCGCCGGGACCAAGGACCGCTTCACCGAGCTGACCGGCGTGCCCGTCCAGAACTACTACGGCGCCGCCGAGGCCGGACCGCTCACCTTCGCCGACGACCCGGCCCACGACCCGGGACTCGGCCAGGCGCTGCCCGGCGTCTCCCTGCGCGCGGGCACCCCCGGCGCCCCGGCCGGCGTCGAGGTCCGCAGCGAGTCCATGGGCACGCGCTACCTCAATGGTCCCGGCCTGCTGGAAAGCAGGATCACCGACGACGGCCACTACCGGACGGGCGACCTCGGCTATCTCGACAACGGCAGCCTCGTGCTGACCGGACGCACCAGCCAGGTGATCAACGTGGGCGGCCGCAAGGTCGACGCCGTCGAGGTCGCCGACGTGCTGCGGCGCGCCGAGGGCGTCGCGGACGCCGTCGTCCTGGAAGTGACCGACCGGCACGGGAGCACCGCGCTCGCCGCCGTCCTCGCGGGCACCCCCGCGCCCGACACCGCCGCCGTACGCCGCCACACCGCCGCGCACCTCGCGGCCCACAAGGTGCCCACCCTGCTGCGCACCGTGGGCGAGATCCCGCGCGGCACCACCGGCAAACCCTCCCTGGCCGAACTGCGCCGCATGTTCGAGCACCCCCAGGACACCGAGTGACACCCAAGGAGAACAAGACCATGTCCGCCAACCAGCAGGACGCCCTGCGCACCCGCATCGTCCGCATCATCGTGAACTCCGCGGAGGGCGGCCTCACGGAGCAGGAGCTCGCCTCGGTCGACGGGTCGCTCTCCGCCCTCGGCTACTCCTCGCTCTCCTACATCCGCATGATCGACGCCGTCGAGAACGAACTGGGCGTCTACCTCGACCCCGAGGTGCGGGAGGAGAACTTCGCGACCGTCGACGGCATCCTCGCCCTCGT
Organism: Streptomyces sp. NPDC002537; assembly: GCF_053594975.1. NCBI lineage: Bacteria > Bacillati > Actinomycetota > Actinomycetes > Kitasatosporales > Streptomycetaceae > Streptomyces > Streptomyces sp. NPDC002537. The sequence continues at coordinate 5,510 of NZ_JBSFWT010000049.1, read as the reverse complement.
GCGCGAGGAACTGCCCGAGCCGGCCCATGCCTGAGCCGGACGGCCGGACCGCACCGCGGTCCGGCCCCGCCGTCGGCGTCGCGGGAACGGGCCGGCTGGGCACGGCCGTTCTCCGGCACTGCGCGCGGGAGGGACTGGCCACCCGCACGTTCGACACACGCAGCCCGCAGGACTGGGCGCACCTGCCCGTGCCCGACGTCATCGTGGACTGCGGCGCCGGGGCGGCCACCCACCGGGTCCTGGCCCTCTGCGCCGACCTGCGCGTCCCCCTGATCGAGTGCGTGTCCGACCTGACCGAGGACCACCTGGCGCGGATGGCGCACCTCGCCCGCGACGTCCCCGTCGTCCGTGCCACCAATCTCTCCCTGGGCAACTACCTCCAGACCCGCGTACTCGAACGGCTGACGGACCTGCTCACCGGCCTGGAACGCGCCGGGCTGGCCACCGCCCTGCCCGAGGCGGCGGTCCTGGAACGCCACACGGCGGCCAAGGCCCACCGGCCCAGCGCCACGGCCACCGCCCTGGCCCGGCGCTGGGAGGAACGCACCGGCACCCCGGTCGGCGACATCGCCTCCCTGCGCGCCGGGCTCCCCGTCAGCGACCACGAGATCCGGCTCGGATGGCAGGCACAGACCCTCGTCGTCCGGCACGAAGTGCACTCCCTGGAGGCCGCGGCCACCGGAGCGGTGGCCGCGGCCCGCTGGGCCGCCACCCGGGCCCCCGGCCTCTACGGCTTGCACTCCGTCTTCGACGACCTGGCCGCCGGCGCGGCCGGCACACCACCCACCACCGGTGCCGACGACAGAGGACACCCCCTATGAGCACCACACCCCGTCCCGAAGGACACGTCCCCCAGCCCATCCCCCAACGCATCGCCGTGCAGCTCGCCTTCGGCGCGCGCATGCTCTCCGTCGACGGGCACGACGACTTCAACCAAGGCCAGATATCCGCCCGTCTCCCGGGTTCCGACACCTTCTACATCAAGAACGCCCTCTGCGGCTTCGACGAGGCCACCCCCACGCAGGTGGTCGCCGCCTCGGTCCGCCCCGAGGCGCCCGTGGACCCCCTCGCGCCCCCTGAACTGCCCCTGCACCAGGCCATCTACCGGGCGCGCCCGGACGTCAACGGCATCGTCCACAGCCACGCCCCGAACACCCTGGTCTTCGGCACCATGGACCTGCCCGTGCGCCCCGTCTCCCACGACGGCGCGCACTTCACCGGCCGTCTCGGCCTGTTCACCGACACCAGCAACACCGTCCTCGACCAGGCCACCGGCGATGCCATCGCCACGGCACTCGGCGACAACGAGGCCATCATGCTGCGCAACCACGGCGGCGTGATCGTCGGCAAGAGCGTGCGGCACGCGACCGTCTTCGCCCAGGTGCTGGAGCGGGCCTGCCGCCTGCAACTGCTCGCCGAAGGGAGCGGCCGGCCCTACACCTGGTCCACGGCCGCCGACGTCCAGCTCAAGCGCGACTTCATCTACGCCGACCTCTCCGTCCGCTCGTACTGGGAGTACGCCGTCCGCCGGGTGACCCGCATCTGGCCCGAGACGGCGGACTGGGGACGCGCGTAGGACGGGCCGCGCCGCCGGGCACGTCCGCCCGGCGGCCCCCGGCCACCGCTCCCATCCCCTCGGCCTTCCGACGCCCCGACCACCACACCGAACCGCGGAGACCACACCCCAATGGCCCACACCCCGACCCCCGACACCACCCGCCCGGCGGCGCACGACGACGCCGAAGAGGTCCGCGCCCTGCTCGCGCTGGCCGAGGAACTCGCCGTCAGGGAACTCGCCCCGCGCGCCGACGACTTCGAGGCCCGGGGCGAATTCCCCCGCGAGGTGCTGCGCACCCTCGGCGGCTGCGGCCTGCTGGGCCTGCCCTACCCCGTGGAGTACGGGGGCGGTGGCCAGCGGTACGAGGTCTACCTCGAGGTACTGGAGATCCTCGCCCGGCGCTGGCTGTGCGTGGCCCAGTCCGTGAACATCCACGTCCTGTCCTGCTACGGGGTGGCGGCCTACGGGAGCGACGAACAGCGCGCCCGGCTGCTGCCCGGCATGCTCGGCGGCGAACAGCTGGGCGCCAACTGCCTGTCCGAGCCCGACGTCGGCTCCGACGTCTCCGCCATCGCCTGCACCGCCCGGCAGGACGGCGACCACTACACCGTCACCGGCAACAAGGCATGGACCAGCCACGCCGGCCACGCCGACTTCTACAACGTCTTCTGCCGCACCGGCGGCCCCGGCATCCGCGGCCTCTCCCTCCTGAACGCCGACGCCGCGACGCCCGGCCTCTCGGTCCTGCCCGCCGAGCGCAAGATGGGCGTGCGGTCCTCGCCCACCGCCACCGTCGTCCTCGACGGCGCGCGGATCCCCGCCGACCGTCTCGTCGGACGCCCCGGCAAGGGATTCCTCATCGCCATGGGCCTCTTCGACCGCGGCCGCCTCGGCATCGCCGCCTGCGCGGTGGGCCTCGCCCAGGCGGCGCTCGACCACGCCGTCGACTACGCCAAGAACCGCAAGCAGTTCGGCCGGCCCATCGCCGACTTCCAGGGCGTCTCCTTCACCCTCGCGGACATGTCCACCCAGATCGCCGCGGCCCGGGCCCTGGTCCGCGACGCCGCACGCACCCTGGACGAAGGACGCCCCGCCACCGAGATCACGGCCGCGGCGGCCCGCGCCAAGCTCTTCGCCACCGACACCGCCATGCGCGTCACCACCGACGCGGTCCAGATCCTCGGCGCCTACGGATACTCCCAGGACCACCCGGTCGAGCGCTGGATGCGGGAGGCCAAGCTCCTGCAGATCATCGAGGGCACCAACCAGATCCAGCGCGTCGTCATCTCCCGCGCCCTGTAGCACGCGCATGGACCCGAGAAAGCACCTGCACGACCTGGTCGACCACATCCCCGCCGAGGAGATCGGCGCGGCCACGGTACTGCTGCGCCTGTACGGCGACCCGGAGTACCGCCCCACCGAGCGGGACCCCTTGCCGGGCGTCCACGACATCACCGGCGGAGGCCGCTGACGCCCGGCGCGCCGTACCGGCGGACTACCGGCGGCCCCGGCGCGCTTCGCGTACGCGCCGCAGCCGGTTCACGGTCAGCGGGTCGTGCTCCAGTGCCGCCGGGTCGTCCAGCAGCGCGTTCAGCAACTGGTAGTAGCGCGTGGGCGTGAGACCGAGCTCCTCGCGGATCGCCCGTTCCTTCGCCCCGGCCCCGGTCCAGGTGCGCCGCTCCAGGGCCAGCACCGCGCGATCCCGATCGGACAGACTCACAGACCCAACCTAACCGCTGTGGTTCGCGCTCTCCGTGGAGTTCGCCTCGCGCAGGATCTCGCTGAGGACGCTCGCCGGATCACCGCCGGTCTTCACCGTGGCGCCGACCTTCTCCTTGATCGCCTTGCTGACCGCCGCCCAGGACGTCTTGTCGGCGGGGTAGAACTCGGCGTTCTCCAGCTGCGCCAGGAACGGCTGGAGCTTCTTGCGGCTGTCGTCCGAGGCCATCGCCTTGGAGGCCGCCGAGGTGACCGGCAGCAGGTCGTACTGGCCGGTGAACTCCAGCACGTTCTTGCTGCTGTAGACGAAGTCGAGGAAGGTGCCGATCTGGTCGCGGTTGCCGTTCTGCTTGAACGCCATCATCCAGTCGGCCACACCCATCGTGGACCTGGCCTTGCCCTTGACGCCCGGCAGCGGAGCGGTGATGTACTCGATCCCCTTCTGCTCCGCCTGCTGCATCAGCGTGGGGTGGCCGTTGAGCATGCCGACCTCGCCGCGGCAGAACGCGTCGAAGACCTCCTGCCGGTTGGTGCGGGAGGGGTCGCCGGGGCCGGTGAGCTGCTTGCCGACGAGCTCGTCGCGCAGCCACGTCAGGGCCTGGACGTTCTCGGTGCGGTCGATCGTGTAGACGCCGTTGGCGTCGGTGTAGCCGCCGCCCGCGCTGAGGAACCACATCATGGTCTCGGCGGGCGCCTCCTCCGGGCCGAGGGGCAGACCGAAGGGTATCTTCACGCCCGCCGCCTTGAGCTTGACCGCGGCGGCCTGGAGCTCGTCCCAGCTCTCGGGGGGCTGGGCGATCCCGGCCTTGGCGAAGAGGGTCTTGTTGCAGAAGAGCAGGCGGGTGCTGGAGACGAACGGCATGCCGTACTGCACCCGGTTCACCTCGCCGGCCCGCTCGATCGAGGTGATGAACTCCGCCTGGGTGGGGATGGAGAGCAGCTGGTCGGCGCTGTAGAGCTTGCCCGCCGCCGCGAAGTCGGCGTACGCGCCGATCTGCGCCATGTCGGGGGCCTTGCCCGCCGCGACCAGGTCGGCGACCTTCTTGTCGACCTCGGTCCAGCTGTAGACCTCGACCTCGACCTTGATCTTGCTGTGCTGGTCCTCGAAGGCGCGTACCAGGTTGTCCCAGTACTTCTTGGAGCTGTTGGAGGACTTGTCGCCGTAGTCCGCGGCGATCAGCTTCAGCTTCTTGGCACCGCCCGGACCGCTGCTGCCGCACGCCGTCAGTGCGGGCGCCAACGCCGCAGTGGCGGCACCTGCCGCCGTCAGACCCAAGAACCGCCGCCGCTGCACTACTGCTTCCCACCTTCGTGGTTCGTCCGTCGCTGGAGACCGTGAGTCTCTCCCGCGCGCAACCTTACGGTCCAGCCGACTCCGGTTTCGCTTCGGTATCGCCCTTCCCCTCCTGTCCCCCTCTTCCCTCGCTCGCCACGGGGCTGCTATCCACGTTCCGACGCCCACCGCACCTCTTCCAAGGAGCCTCAGCGCATGCAGCAGCCTTCTCCCTCCCGTACGGCGGCAGAGATCACCACCCAGCCCGGCTGCTGGCGGCGCGCCGCCGACGCGGCGGGCGGCGCGTCCGGCCTGCCGGAACCCGGCGAACGGGTCGCGGTGACCGGGTGCGGCACCTCGTGGTTCATGGCGCAGGCGTACGCGGCGCTGCGCGAGGCCGCCGGGCAGGGCGAGACGGACGCCTTCGCGGCGTCCGAGTTCCCGGCGGCCCGCGCGTACGACCGGGTCGTGGCGATCACCCGCTCCGGGACCACGACCGAGGTACTGGACCTGCTGGCGGCCCTCCGCGGCCGCACCCCGACGCTCGCGCTGACCGCCGACGCCGCGACACCGGTACGGGACGCCGCCGCCACGCTGGCGGTGCTGGACTGGGCGGACGAGGAGTCCGTCGTCCAGACCCGCTTCGCGACCACGGCCCTCGCGTTCCTGCGCGCCGGGCTGGAGGCGCGCGGCCCACTCCCGGCAGGCGTACGGACGGTCGCCGAAGCGGCGGCACACGCGGAGACGGCGGTCACCGAACCACTGCCGCCCGCCGTACTGGCCGCCGGACAGTGGACGTTCCTGGGCGCCGGGTGGGCGTACGGGCCCGCGCAGGAGGCGGCGCTGAAGATGCGCGAGGCGGCGGGCCGCCTCACCCTGCCCGCCCTGGAGGCACTCAAGACCGCCACGATGATCGACGACGTGTGCGTGCCCCGCTCCCGGCTCGCCGCCATGCTCGAC